>VFKS01000057.1 GCA_009885425.1 Novosphingobium sp. | reverse complement strand
GCCGATTACCCGCTGTGGCGGACCACGGCGGATGCGGTGTGGAGCGAGGCCAATCCGTGGTTCTTCCGGGGCAAGGCCGCCGAAGGGATTGGCGGGCCGCATATCGGCGAAGGACAGGTCTGGCCAATGTCGATCATCGTGCGCGCGCTATCGAGCGAAGATGACGCGGTGATCGCCTGGAGCCTGAAGACACTGCGCAATACCCACGCCGGAACCGGGTTCATGCACGAAGCGTTCGACAAGGATGATCCGGCCAAGTTCACGCGGAAATGGTTCGCTTGGGTCAACGGGCTGTTTGGCGAGCTGGTGGTGAAGGTGGCTAAAGAACGGCCGCATTTGCTGGCGGTGGAATACGGGGCCTAGCGAAACTCCAGTGCCGTCTCGCCGGTCACCGCTCCATCCGCATCAAACCGCCGTTCGATGATCCGGCCAAACCCATCGTGGTCCACTGCCACCACCGTTGAACAACGCGTCCCGTAACCCGGATTGAGCACAAACGGCGCCGATAGAAACGCGTCCGGCTGGGCCGGGTCGGGCGTCAGATCGGTCAGTGGCTTAAACAGTGCCTCAGGTTCTGCCTCGCCGCTCAGCCAGTCGCGCAGCGCCGCCTCAAACCGGGCCTCCTTGTGCCAGTGTTCGTCCAGACCGCCATTGGACAGACTGTGGATCCCGGGGGTGAGGGAGCGCGTTTCGGGGGAGGGATAATTGGTGCTGAGCGATGCTCCCTCGGGCCCGGCAGTGAACAGGTTGAACGGGTTCATCGCCGCCACATCGCCAGCGTCCTCGCCCAGCAGCCAGCCAGTGACGAGCGCGCCGCGGCTGGCCATGCCGGGGCGGGGATAGCCCGCAGCACGGCGATTGGTGACGAGGGCAAAGCGGTCCTTCGCCGCGCCCAGCCAGGTTCCCCCGGCCTCCAGATCGCGGCCCGCCAGAATGCCGTTGTCCCACTGGCCGAGCGGCGCGGTTGCGCGGGCGTGGTATTCGTCTCGGTTGGCGATGGCCACCAAGCGCCAGCGCGGATGCGCGGCCCAGGCGATCGCCGCTACGCACATGGCATCACACCAACCCCTTGGCACGCAGGCTGACGTGGCCTTCCTTACCGATGATCACATGGTCATGCAGCGTGATCCCCAGCAATCGTCCAGCCTCGGCGATCTTGTTGGTGATCTG
Organism: Novosphingobium sp.; assembly: GCA_009885425.1. Taxonomy (GTDB): domain Bacteria; phylum Pseudomonadota; class Alphaproteobacteria; order Sphingomonadales; family Sphingomonadaceae; genus Novosphingobium. Next base: position 610 of record VFKS01000057.1, on the reverse strand, counting down.
GATATCAGCGCGGCTGGGCTCGGGCGAGCCGGACGGATGGTTGTGGACCATGATCAGCGCCGCCGCGCCCAGATCGAGCGCCTTCTTGACCACTTCGCGTGGGTGGATCGCGGCTTCATCCAGCGAGCCCTCGGACAGCAGCTCGTCGCTGACCAACCGGTTTTTGCTGTCGAGGTAAAGCGCGCGGACCCGTTCGTGGCGCAGGTGCGCCATGTCAATGGTGAGGTAATCGATCAATGCCTGCCAGCTGGCCAGAACCGGCTGATCCTGCACGCCGGTGCGGGCCAGCCGCCGGGTCGCCAGCGCCACGATCTTGAGCGCCGCCGCGCTGGTTTCGCCCATGCCGGGATGCTTGGCGAGGGCATTGGGATCAGCGTTGAATACGCCGGCCAGGCCACCAAACCGCGCCAGCAGGCTCTTAGCCAGCGGCTTCACATCCTTGCGCGGGATCGCGGTCATCAGCAGGTATTCGATCATCTCGTGATCACCCAGCGCGCCTTCGCCGCCGCTCAGCAGCCGCGTGCGCAGCCGCGCGCGGTGGCCTGCTCCATCATGCAACTCGGGCTTGTCCTCGGCCACGCGTGACTCCTGTGCGGGTGACTGCTGGCAG
>VFKS01000185.1 GCA_009885425.1 Novosphingobium sp. | reverse complement strand
TGGGTCAAGGTCGACGTTAACGAAGGGCGGCCAGCGATTGCAGCATGGCGGGCGAAGCTGGCGGAGCGGGCGAGCTTCGCGCTCTAGCGCAACCCGCCATGTTGCTTGACGGGCGGGGCAGCACCATCTAATGGCGCCGTCTTCCGGGGCAACCTGGATTGAGCTGAACATTGCCGGTGCATCGGGTTTTTCCCGGTAATCCGTCAAAGTAACCCGGCATTTGTGCTTGGGTGGAGCGTTTTCGGCTCGTGATTCGCCAGCGGGGCAGGGGCCCGGCAACTGGCGCATTCGCGGGTTCCGCATTCTCTTCACCTTATCGCCGCAAGGGCCATAGCAAGGTGAAGTCTTTAATGCCCACTATCAACCAGCTGGTCCGCAAGGGCCGCGTGCCGCAGAAGGCCAAGTCGAAGGTTCCTGCGATGGAGCAGAACCCGCAGAAGCGCGGTGTTTGCACCCGCGTTTACACGACCACGCCAAAGAAGCCGAACTCGGCACTGCGCAAGGTCGCCAAGATCCGTCTGACCAATCAGCGCGAAGTCATTTCGTACATTCCGGGCGAAGGCCACAACCTGCAGGAACACAGCGTTGTGCTGATCCGCGGCGGGCGTGTCCGCGATCTTCCCGGTGTGCGGTATCACGTGCTGCGCGGGGTTCTGGATACCCAGGGCGTCAAGGACCGCAAGAAGAGCCGCTCGAAGTACGGCGCCAAGCGTCCGAAGTAAGCCTTCGGGCTGGTTTTTGGTGGCCGGCGCGATTGCCTCGCGCGGCCCAAGATAAGGAATTCATGCGATGTCACGTCGTCGTCGTCCCGAGAAGCGGGAAATCCTGCCTGATCCGAAGTTTAAAGATCAGGTGCTCTCGAAGTTCATGAACAACCTCATGCTCGATGGCAAAAAGTCGATTGCTGAAAGCATCGTTTACGGTGCGATGGAAACCATGGAAACGCGGGCCAAGTCGGACCCGATCCAGCTGTTCCACGATGCGCTGACCAACGTCCGCCCGCAGATCGAAGTGCGTTCGCGCCGGGTCGGCGGGGCGACCTATCAGGTCCCGGTTGAAGTGCGCCCTGAACGTGCTCAGGCCCTCGCGATCCGCTGGTTGATCACGGCTGCGCGCAATCGCAGCGAAACCACGATGGCCGCGCGTCTGTCGGCCGAGCTGCTCGACGCTGCCAACAACCGCGGCAACGCGGTCAAGAAGCGCGAAGACACCCACCGTATGGCCGACGCCAACCGGGCGTTCAGCCACTACCGCTGGTAAGCACCGTGACGCCTCCTTCGGGGGGCGTCACCGCGCTGTCACAGTTGTGAACCAAAGGACGGCGGCAATACGGCCCCGTCCAGCGATTTAAGGAAATACCCATGGCCCGCAGCCATCCGCTCTCGATGTATCGCAATATCGGTATTATGGCGCACATTGACGCCGGTAAGACCACGACCACCGAGCGCATTCTTTATTACACCGGCAAGTCCTACAAGATCGGCGAAGTCCATGACGGCGCCGCGACGATGGACTGGATGGAGCAGGAACAAGAGCGGGGAATTACAATAACTTCCGCCGCGACGACCTGTTTCTGGAACGACCACCGGATCAACATCATCGACACCCCCGGGCACGTTGACTTCACCATCGAAGTCGAACGCTCGCTGCGCGTGCTCGATGGCGCGGTGGCCTGCTTTGACGGCGTGGCCGGGGTTGAGCCCCAGTCCGAAACCGTCTGGCGCCAGGCCGACAAGTACGGCGTACCCCGTATGTGCTTCATCAATAAATTGGATCGCACCGGCGCCAACTTCAAATACTGCGTGCAGTCGATTATCGACCGCCTCGGCGCCAAGCCGGCTGTGCTGTACATTCCGATCGGCCTCGAAGCCGATCTCAAGGGTCTGGTTGATCTGGTCCAAAACCGTGCGATCATCTGGAAGGACGAAGCGCTGGGCGCCGAATTCTTCTACGAAGATATCCCGGCCGACATGGCTGACGAAGCGGCAGAATATCGCATGAACCTGATCGAACTGGTGATCGACCAGGACGACGACGCGATGGAAGCCTATCTCGACGGCAATGAGCCGAGCGTCGAAGTGCTCAAGGCGTGCATCCGCAAGGGTACGCTCAACCAGTCGTTCGTGCCGGTCTGCTGCGGCAGCGCGTTCAAGAACAAGGGCGTTCAACCGCTGCTCGACGCAGTGGTCGATTACCTGCCTTCGCCGCTCGACATTCCTGACGTCCAGGGCCTCAAGATGGACAGCGACGAAAAGGACAGCCGTCCGCCAACCGACGATGCGCCGTTCAGCGCGCTGGCCTTCAAGGTGATGAACGATCCGTTCGTCGGCTCGCTTACCTTCATCCGGATCTATTCAGGTACGCTCACCAAGGGCACCTACCTGAACTCGGTCAAGGACAAGAAGGAAAAGGTCGGGCGCATGCTCGAAATGCACGCCAATGACCGCAAGGACGTTGACGAAGCATTCTGCGGTGACATCATCGCGCTGGCCGGGATGAAGGAAACCACCACCGGCGATACGCTGTGCGCCGAACGTTTCCCGATCGTGCTCGAGCGGATGGAATTCCCTGACCCGGTGATCGAACTTTCAGTCGAACCCAAAACCAAAGTTGATCAGGAAAGGATGGGCGTCGCGCTCCACCGCCTGTCGGCCGAAGATCCTTCGTTCCGCGTTTCGACCGATCACGAATCGGGCCAGACGATCATCAAGGGGATGGGCGAGCTTCACCTCGACATCATCGTCGATCGGATGCGCCGGGAATTCAAGGTTGAGGCAAACGTCGGTGCGCCGCAGGTGGCGTATCGTGAATACCTCGGCAAGGCGGTGGACATTGACTACACCCACAAGAAGCAGTCGGGTGGTACCGGTCAGTTTGGCCGTGTGAAGGTCAAGGTCATCCCCGGTGAGCGCGGTTCGGGCTTTGTCTTCAAGGACGAAATCAAGGGCGGTAACATTCCCAAGGAATATATCCCCGCGATTGAAAAGGGTTTCCGTGAAACTGCCGAATCCGGCAGCCTGATTGGCTTCCCGATTATCGACTTCGAAGTCCTGCTCTATGACGGCGCCTACCATGACGTCGATTCGTCGGCGCTGGCGTTCGAAATTGCCGGTCGCGGTGCGATGCGTGAAGTTGCGCAGAAGGCCGGGATCAAGCTGCTGGAGCCGATCATGAAGGTCGAAGTCGTGACCCCGGATGACTATCTGGGTGACGTCATCGGCGACATGAACAGCCGTCGCGGCCAGATCCAAGGTACAGACACGCGCGGAAACGCTCAGGCGGTTGAAGCGATGGTGCCGTTGGCAAATATGTTTGGCTATGTGAACCAGCTGCGCTCGTTCACCCAAGGCCGAGCGAATTACTCGATGTTTTTCTCGCATTACGACGAGGTCCCGGCGAATGTCGCGACCGAGCTCAAGGAGAAGCTTGCCTAACTGGCAAGATCAGACTAGGGGCGGCGCCTGATTCAGCGGGTGCCGCTTTTCCCGCAGACAACAATTCAAGCGAAGAAGAAGGTTTGAACAATGGCTAAGGCAAAATTTGAGCGGAACAAGCCGCATTGCAACATCGGCACCATCGGTCACGTCGACCATGGGAAAACCACGCTGACCGCAGCGATCACCAAGGTGCTGGCCGAAACCGGCGGCGCCGTGTTTACCGACTATGCCAACATCGACAAGGCACCGGAAGAGCGCGAACGCGGCATTACCATTTCGACCGCACATGTCGAATATGAAACCGCCAACCGCCACTATGCCCACGTCGATTGCCCGGGCCACGCTGATTATGTGAAGAATATGATCACCGGTGCTGCCCAGATGGACGGCGCGATCCTGGTGGTGAACGCTGCTGACGGCCCGATGCCGCAGACCCGCGAACACATCCTGCTCGCCCGTCAGGTCGGCGTGCCTTCGCTGGTCGTTTACATGAACAAGGTTGATCAGGTCGACGACGCTGAAATCCTCGAGCTGGTCGAAATGGAAATCCGCGAACTGCTCAGCTTCTATGGCTTCGATGGCGACGCAATCCCTGTGATCCCGGGCTCGGCGCTGGCAGCACTCGAAGGCCGCGACGACAACATCGGCAAGGAATCGATCTACGCGCTAATGAAGGCCGTCGACGAGTTCATCCCGCAGCCCCCGCGCCCAACCGACAAGCCGTTCCTGATGCCGGTCGAAGACGTGTTCTCGATTTCGGGTCGTGGTACGGTTGTGACCGGCCGTGTCGAAACCGGCATCGTCAAGGTCGGCGAAGAAGTCGAAGTGGTCGGCATTCGCGACACCCAGAAGACCGTCGTTACTGGCGTCGAAATGTTCCGCAAGCTGCTCGATCAGGGTGAAGCTGGCGACAACATCGGCGCATTGGTTCGCGGTTTGAAGCGTGAAGATGTTGAGCGCGGCCAGGTGCTGTGCAAGCCCGGTTCGGTTACTCCGCACACCGAGTTTAGCGCCGAAGTCTATGTGCTGTCGAAGGATGAAGGTGGCCGTCACACGCCATTCTTCGCCAACTACCGCCCGCAGTTCTACTTCCGCACCACCGACGTCACCGGCGAAGTGATCCTGCCTGAAGGCACCGAAATGGTGATGCCGGGTGACAACGTTTCGATCGGCGTCAAGCTGATCGCACCGATCGCGATGGATCCGGGTCTGCGCTTCGCAATTCGCGAAGGTGGCCGCACTGTCGGTTCGGGGGTTGTCAGCACGATCACGAAGTAATATAGGCCCGCATCCGCCGGGGGATAACCAGATTCGTTCTGGCCTCCGGCGGTCGGTTTTTTGAGGGCCAATTCGGCCTTCTTGGCTCTTTCTCATCGGTAGCAGGACACAATGGAAGCTCAGAATATCCGCATCCGCCTCAAGGCATTCGATCACCGCGTGCTCGACCAGGCGACCAGCGAAATCGCGGACACCGCACGCCGTACCGGCGCGCTGATCCGGGGCCCCATTCCTCTGCCGACGAGAATTGAAAAATTCACCGTGAACCGCGGACCGCACATCGACAAGAAGTCGCGTGAGCAGTTTGAAGTTCGCACCTACAAGCGGTTGCTCGATATCGTGCAGCCCAACGCCACCACCGTGGACGCGCTGATGAAGCTCGATCTGGCCGCTGGCGTGAACGTCGAAATCAAGTTGGCCTAAAGCCAGCTGCTACCTTCCGGCTTCGGTCGGAACTTCGCGGGGGAAGCCCCGCGCAGACATAGGGATACCTCCGGCCAAGCCCTTCGCGGGGCACCTGGGCCGGGCTAGCGTCCCCCGTCTCGCTTCTCCTTCGGGAGTTGCATTCAGCCCGGACGGGGCTCGTTTCACATTTCGGGCTGAGCACGCCTTTGGGGATGGTCCTCATAGGCCTCTGTAGGAGACTGATCATGCGCACAGGCGTGATCGCCAAGAAGGTGGGGATGACCCGCCTTTTCCAGGAGGACGGTCGGCACGTGCCGGTTACCGTTCTGGCGCTGGAAAATTGCCAGGTGGTCTCGGTTCGCACCGCAGACCGTGACGGTTACGTCGCGGTTCAGCTGGGCGCCGGGGTGGCCAAGCAGAAGAACGTTGCCAAGCCGCAGCGTGAACACTTTGCCCGGGCGGAAGTTTCGCTGAAGGCTGAAGTTGTCGAATTCCGCGTCGCTGATGACGCGCTGCTCGAAATCGGTTCGACCATCGCCGCCTCGCACTTTGTGCCGGGTCAGCTGGTTGACGTTTCGGGCCACACCCAGGGCAAGGGCTTCGCCGGCGGTATGAAGCGTTGGGGTTTCGGCGGCATGCGCGCCACCCACGGCGTTTCGATCTCGCACCGTGCACTCGGTTCGACTGGTCAGCGCCAGGATCCGGGCAAGGTCTTCAAGAACAAGAAGATGGCCGGTCACATGGGCGACAAGCAGCGCACCCAGCAGAACCTCGAAGTGGTTCGCGTCGATGACGAACGCGGCCTGATCTTCGTCAAGGGTTCGGTCCCGGGCGCCAAGAACAGCTGGATGACGGTCAAGGATTCGGTGAAGGTCTCGCGCCACGCCGAAGCGCCTTATCCCGCTGGCCTTAAGGGCGCCGCCAATTCGAACGAAACCCCGGCTGCTGCCGATACGCCTGCGGAAGATACCGCTGCTGTCGAGCAGACCGATGGCCAGGAGGGCTAAGTCGTGAAGGTCAAGCTTTCCAACCTCGATGGCACCGCCGCCAAGGGCGACATCGAACTCAACGATGCAGTGTTCGGCATTGAGCCTCGCGCTGACATCCTCCACCGCGTTGTCACCTGGCAGCTCGAAAATCGTCGCGGCATTGCCCGTGCGACCCGCGAGCGTTCAGAAGTGAAGCGGACCGGCAAGAAGCTGGGCAACCAGAAGGGCGGCGGTACGGCTCGTCACGGCGATCGTGCAGCTCCGATCTTCATCGGCGGCGGTAAGGCTCATGGCGCACGTCGCCGCGAGTTCGACGTCTCGCTGAACAAGAAAATCCGCGCGCTCGGCCTGAAAATGGCACTGTCGTCAAAGGCGCAGTCGAACCTGATCGTGGTTGATACCCTTGATCTCAAGGATGCCAAGACCAAGGGCATTGCCGAACAGCTGGCGAAGGCCAACTGGGGCCGCAAGGTGCTGGTGATCGATGGTGAGCAAGTGAACGAGGGTTTTGCCCGCGCCACCGGCAACCTGATCGGGGTCAACGTACTCCCGGCAATCGGCGCCAACGTCTATGACATCCTGAAGCATGACACGCTGGTGCTGACGCGCGCTGCGGTCGAAAAGCTGGAGGCGCGCTTCAATGGCTAAGAACGCAATCGACACGCGTCACTATGACGTGATCGTGGCCCCCCACATCACCGAAAAGGCGACGCTGGCTAGCGAGCACAACGCCGTCGTCTTCAAGGTGGTGGACAGCGCAACCAAGCCGCAGATCAAAGCTGCGGTTGAGGCGCTGTTCGACGTGAAGGTGGTGAGCGTCAACACGCTGACCCAAAAGGGCAAGACCAAGCGCTGGAAGGGTCGTCCCTACAAGCGCTCCGACTTTAAGAAGGCGGTTATTCGTCTGGCCGAAGGCCAGTCGATTGACGTCACCAGCGGGATCTGAGGCGCACCATGGCACTCAAGAATTTCAATCCGACCAGCCCCGGTAGGCGCGCACTGATCCTCGTCGACAAGTCGTCGCTGTGGAAGGGCAAACCCGTCAAAGCCTTGACCGAAGGCAAGAGCAAGAGCGGCGGCCGTAACAACAAGGGTCACGTTACTTCGCGCGGGATCGCTGGCGGTCACAAGCAGAAGTATCGGTTCATCGACTTCAAGCGCCGCAAGTGGGATGCTCCTGCTACGGTCGAACGTCTGGAATACGATCCCAACCGGACCGCGTTCATCGCACTCGTCAAGTACGAAGACGGTGAACAGGCCTATATCATCGCGCCCCAGCGCCTCGCCGTTGGCGACAGCGTTGTTGCCGGTGAAAAGACCGACGTGAAGCCGGGTAACGCAATGCTGCTCAGCACCATGCCGGTCGGCACCATCTGCCACAATGTGGAGATGAAGCCGGGCAAGGGCGGCCAGATCGCACGCAGCGCCGGGACTTATGTCCAGGTCGTCGGCCGTGACCGCGGGATGGTTATCGTTCGCCTGAACTCGGGCGAGCAGCGCTACCTGCGCGGCGATTGCATGGGCACGGTTGGCGCGGTTTCGAACCCCGACAACCAGAACCAGAACTTCGGTAAGGCCGGGCGCACGCGCTGGCAGGGCCGTCGTCCGCTGACCCGCGGTGTCGCCAAGAACCCAGTCGATCACCCGCACGGCGGTGGTGAAGGCCGGACTTCGGGCGGTCGCCATCCGGTTACTCCGTGGGGCAAGCCAACGAAGGGCGCCCGCACCCGCAACAACAAGCAGACGGACAAGATGATTATCCGTTCGCGTCACGCCAAGAAGAAGAGGTAAGGCCCCATGGCACGTTCCGTCTGGAAAGGCCCCTTCGTCGACCTGCACCTGCTGAAGAAGGCAGAAGCTGCGCAGGATGGAGGCAGCCGCACTGGTCCCATCAAGACCTGGTCGCGTCGTTCGACGATTTTGCCGCAGTTCGTTGGTCTGACGTTCAACGTCTACAACGGTCACAAGTTCATCCCCGTCTCGGTCAACGAAGACATGGTCGGTCACAAGCTTGGTGAATTCGCGCCCACGCGCACGTTCCCCGGCCACGCTGCCGACAAGAAGGGTAAGCGCTAATGGGCAAGGAAAAATCTCCGCGCCGGGTTGGTGAAAAGGAAGCCCTGTCGGTTGGTACGACGATCCGTGGTTCGGCTCAGAAGCTGAACCTGGTCGCCGCCTTGATCCGTGGCCGCAAGGTTGAAGAAGCGATGAACATCTTGTCGTTCTCGACCAAGGCAATGGCCGTCGAAGCCAAAAAGGTGCTCGCTTCGGCAATCGCCAACGCAGAAAACAACCACAACCTGGATGTCGATGCGCTGATCGTGGCCGAAGCCAGCGTTGGTAAGGCAATCACCATGAAGCGCTTCCACACGCGCGGTCGCGGCAAGTCCACCCGCATCCTCAAGCCGTTCAGCCGGCTGCGGATCGTGGTTCGCGAAGTTGAGGAGGCGTAAGTCATGGGTCACAAATCCAATCCGATCGGCCTGCGCCTGCAGATCAACCGCACTTGGGACAGCCGTTGGTACGCCGAAGGCAAGAACTATGCGTCGATGCTTTCCGAAGACATCAAGATCCGCAAGTTCATCGTCGATACGCTGCCGCAGGC
>VFKS01000375.1 GCA_009885425.1 Novosphingobium sp. | reverse complement strand
TGGCTGCGCTTGGCTTCGGTCAGCCAGCCGGGCGCGGCATCGGGCAGAAAGTCGATCCGGACATCATCGCCGCGCTGCCAATAGGAGGAGATCTGCAGGATCGCCGGGCCGCTGAGGCCGCGATGGGTAAACAGTGCTGCCTCGCGGAAACTGGCCTTGCCGCACTTGGCCACCACCTCGGCCGAAACGCCCGAAAGCTCGGTAAACAGGGCGTCCTCTCCAGCAAGCGTCAGTGGAACCAACGCCGGGCGCGGCTGGACCACTTTGAGGCCGAACTGGCGAGCGAGTTCATAGGCCGTGCTGCTCGCGCCCAATTTGGGGATCGAAGGCCCACCGGTGGCGATCACCAGCGCGGGGGCACTCGCGCCCGCTGCATAAAACTGCCCATCGCGGTGCTCGATTGCGCCCGCCGGAGCGCCATAGCGCAGCGTCACCCCGCCCTTGGCGCATTCCTCGGCCAGCATCGCGACAATCTGCTTGGCTGAGCCATCGCAGAACAGCTGCCCCAGCGTCTTTTCGTGCCAGGCGATGTCATAGCTATCGACCAGCGCCAGAAAATCGCGCGCGGTGTAGCGGCTGAGCGCCGATTTGGCGAAGTGCGGATTGGCGCTCAAGAAACGGTCCGGCGCGGTATTGAGGTTGGTGAAATTGCACCGCCCCCCGCCTGAAATCAGGATTTTGCGACCCGGCTCATCGTTGTGATCGATCAGCAGCACTCGCCGCCCGCGCTGCCCGGCCGTAGCCGCGCAAAACAGGCCCGCCGCGCCAGCGCCGAGGATAATGGCATCGTATTGGTTCACAAGCCCACCAGATCCTGCGCCAGCGCCTCAGCAACCTTGATCCCATCAACCGCAGCGGACAAAATCCCCCCGGCATAGCCCGCGCCCTCGCCTGCCGGATACAGCCCCTTTGTGCCAAGCGATTGGAAATCGGCCCCGCGCGTGATCCGTACCGGGCTGGAAGTCCGCGTTTCGACCCCGGTCATCACCACATCGGGATGGTCATAGCCCGGCATCTGCCGCCCGAACACCGGCAAAGCCTCGCGGATCGCATCGAGCACAAACGGCGGCAGGCACTCCGCCAGATCGGTCAGCTTCACGCCCGGTTGATAGCTCGGCACGATTGAGCCAAATTCGCCGCCGACCTTACGCTCAAGAAAATCACCGACCTTTTGCCCTGGCGCATGGTAGTTCGATCCGCCCGCGACATAGGCCAGGCTTTCCAGCCGCCGCTGCAATTCCACGCCCGCAAGCGGCCCGCCGGGAAAGTCCCGCTCTGGGCTGATATCGACGACCAGGCCGGAATTTGCGTTGAATTCGGCGCGCGAATACTGGCTCATCCCGTTGGTGACGACCCGGCCTTCCTCGGAAGTCGCAGCGACCACCCGCCCGCCGGGGCACATACAGAACGAATAGACCGAACGGCCATTACTGGCCTTGTGCGCCAGCGCATAGCTGGCCGGGCCGAGCAGCGGATGGCCCGCGGCTGTGCCATAGCGGGCCCGGTCGATCCAGCCCTGCGGGTGTTCGATCCGCACGCCGATGGCGAACGGCTTGGCCTCCAGAAATACGCCGCGCTGGTGCAGTACTTCAAACGTATCGCGGGACGAATGCCCCACCGCCAGCACCACATGAGATGCGGGCAGCAGTTCGCCGGTAGACAGGTGCAGCCCGGTCAGCTTCCCGTCTGCAATCGCAAAATCTTCAACCCGCGTGCCGAACCGGTATTCGCCGCCCAGCGCTTCGATCGTCTCGCGGATGCTCATCACCATGGTGACCAAGCGGAACGTGCCGACGTGGGGGTGGGCCTCGGTCAGGATATCCGCAGGCGCACCGGCCTTCACGAATTCGGTCAGCACCTTACGCGACAAATGGCGCGGGTCCTTGATCCGGCTGTAAAGCTTGCCATCGGAAAAAGTCCCCGCACCGCCTTCGCCAAACTGGGCGTTGCTTTCGGGCTCGAGCACCCCGCGGCGCCACAGCCCCCAAGTGTCCTTGGTCCGTTCGCGCACGGCCTTGCCGCGTTCGATAATGATGGGCTTGAGCCCCATTTCGGCCAGCACCAGCGCGGCCAGCAATCCGCACGGCCCAGCCCCGATCACCACCGGGCGCTGGCCATTCCAGCCTTCGGGCGCGCGAACCGGCGGGCGATAGCTGGTATCGGGGGTAGGCCGAATCTGCGGATCATCGGCATGGGCCGTCAGCACCGCCACCTCGCCCTCCACCACGACATCGACCGAGTAGACCAGCAGGATTGCCCCGCGCTTGCGCGCGTCATTCCCACGCCGGGCCACGGCGCAGTGCAGCAACTGTTCCGGCGC
>VFKS01000132.1 GCA_009885425.1 Novosphingobium sp. | reverse complement strand
GTCAATCCGGTTGAGGGCAACCGCAAGACACTGACCGGCGATCTGGTCGGCCTCGATGGCGACAGTGTGACAGTCACCGACAAGAAATCCGGCGTGGTTACCTTTCCGCTATCTGATATTTATTCCGCCAAGCTGGTCCTGACCGACCGGTTGATCGCAGCAACCCGCCCGCTGGATACCAGCGGTGCGGACGAGATTCTCGAAGAACAGGAAGACTGAATATGGCCAGTCCGATTTCCGCCAACCGCGCTGAACTGCTCGCAATCGCTACTTCGGTCGCGACCGAGAAGATGATCGACAAGTCGATCGTGATCGAAGCGATGGAAGAAGCGATCCAGAAGAGCGCCCGCAACCGCTATGGCGCCGAAAACGACATCCGCGCCAAGCTCGATCCGCGCACCGGCGATCTGCGGCTGTGGCGCGTGGTCGAAGTGGTTGAAGAGGTCGAAGACTACTTCAAGCAGGTTGATCTGAAGGCCGCGCAGAAGCTCGACAAGGAAGCCAAGCTGGGCGACTTCATCGTCGATCCGCTGCCGCCGGTCGATCTGGGCCGCATCGACGCCCAGTCGGCCAAGCAGGTGATCTTTCAAAAGGTCCGCGATGCAGAGCGTGACCGGCAGTTCGAAGAATTCAAGGACCGCGGCGGTGAATTAGTCACCGGCGTGATCAAGTCGGTCGAATTCGGCCACGTGATCGTCAACCTTGGCCGCGCCGAAGGCGTGATCCGGCGCGATCAGCAGATCCCGCGCGAAGTCGCCCGCGTTGGCGAGCGCGTTCGCGCGCTGATCATGAAAGTTGAGCGCCAGAACCGCGGCCCGCAGATTTTTCTTAGCCGCGCCCACCCCGATTTCATGAAAAGCCTGTTCGCGCAGGAAGTGCCCGAAATCTATGACGGGATCATCACGATCATGGCCGCCGCCCGCGATCCGGGCAGCCGCGCCAAAATCGGCGTGATCAGCCGCGACAGCAGCATCGATCCGGTCGGTGCCTGCGTCGGCATGAAGGGCAGCCGCGTTCAGGCCGTCGTGCAGGAAATGCAGGGCGAAAAGATCGACATCATCCCGTGGAGCGAAGACACCGCGACTTTCGTGGTCAATGCGCTCCAGCCGGCCACTGTCAGCCGCGTGGTGATCGACGAAGAAGAAAGCCGGATCGAAGTGGTTGTCCCCGATGACCAGCTCAGCCTCGCAATCGGTCGCCGCGGCCAAAACGTCCGGCTCGCCAGCCAGCTGACCGGCAGCCAGATCGACATCATGACCGAGGCAGAATCGTCCGAGAAGCGTCAGAAGGAATTCGCCGAGCGTTCGAAGATGTTCGAAGAAGAACTCGACGTCGATGAAACCCTCTCGCAACTGCTGGTCGCCGAAGGGTTCAGCGAGCTTGAAGAAGTCGCCTATGTCGAACTGGCGGAACTCGCCACGATCGAAGGCTTTGACGAAGAGCTGGCCGAAGAACTGCAGAGCCGCGCGACCGAAGCGCTCGACCGGCGTGAAGCCGCTCAGCGGACCGAACGCCAGGCGCTCGGCGTCGAGGATGCCCTAGCCGAAATGCCGCACCTGACCGAGCAGATGCTGGTCACGCTGGGCAAGGCCGGGATCAAGACGCTCGACGATCTGGCTGACCTCGCCACCGACGAACTGATCGCGAAGAAGCGCGTTGAACAGCGCCGCCGTGACAATTCGGCCCCGACCCGCCGCAGCGAACGCGCTGAGGACAAGGGCGGCGTGTTGGGCGACTATGGCCTGACCGAAGAGCAAGGCAACGAAGTGATTATGGCCGCGCGCGCGCATTGGTTTGAAGATGAAGATGGCGCAGCCGCGCCGGGGCTCGAAGCCGAGCCAGCCACAGAGGAGGCCGCCGATGCGGATTCCTCACAATGAGCCGCTAGCTTCCGGCATCTCTGAGCAGCCTGAACGGCGCTGCATCCTGACCGGGGACCATGGTTCGCGGGACGATCTGTTGCGCCTTGCGATCTCACCAGACGGACTGGTCCTGCCCGATGCCCTGGCCCGCGCGCCGGGGCGGGGGGCGTGGATTGGCGTTTCACGGACCGATCTGGAAACCGCGATTGCCAAGGGCAAACTAAAGGGCGCGCTGGCCCGGGCCTTCAAGGGCGCTGACCTGACAATTCCTGATGATTTGGCCGAGCGCGCCGAAGTGGCGCTGCGCCGGGCCTTTACGGATCGGCTGGGGCTCGAACTGAAAAGCGGGCGGATGCTGACCGGGTCAGACCGGATCGCCGAAAACGCCCGGAGTGGCAAGGTCGCCTGGCTGGCCCACGCCAGCGACGCAAGTGACGATGGCAACCGCAAGCTCGATCAGGCCTGGCGGGTTGGGCGCGATCTGGAAGGGTCGCGCGCCACTGGGGTAACCTTGCCACTGGACCGAGCGGCGCTGTCTGTGGCATTGGGCCGCGACAATGTCGTCCACCTGGCACTGACCGATCCCGCATCGGCCGCCCGGATTGAACTCCCACTCGGGCGCTTGCTGCGCTTTCTGGGGTTGGTTGAAACGAACGAACAGGACATGGGAACCGCCGCGACCGATCCGGACGCCGCAGCTCCCGTGGCGACGACATGAATTTTGAAGGACTGGTAAGAGCATGAGCGATAGCGAAAACAAGCCGACTTTGGGCCGCAAGCCATTGGGCCTGAAGACCTCGGTTCAGGCGGGCGAGGTCAAGCAGACCTTCAGCCACGGCCGCACCAACAAGGTGGTGGTCGAGGTTAAACGCCGCAAGCTGATCGGCAAGCCCGGTTCGGCTGAGTCCGCTCCGCCAGCGCCCGAACCGGCACCCGCGCCCGCCCCGGCCCCGGTTGCCGCCGCGCCCAAGCCCGCGCCGCGCCCGTCCTCTTCGGCTGGTGAGACACCGCAGGAACGCGTCGCCCGGATGCAGCGTGAGGCCGAAGAGGCCCGGCTCAACGTGCTCGAAGCGCAGACTCGCCGCGAATCCGAAGAGCGCCTGCGCACCGTTGAAGATGAGCGTCGCCGCGCCGAAGACAACCGTAAGGCCGAAACTGAACCAGCAGCGTCGGCGCCAGTGGCAGCCGCTCCGGCCGAAGCGCCCGTCAGCGAAGCTCCGCCTGCCGACCAAGCCGAGGATGCGGCGCCTGCCGCGTCTGGCGCCACGGCGCCGCGCCGGTTCACCCCGGTGGCCGCGCCCAAGCGCCCCGAACCGGCGGTCAAGAAGATTGCCCACCCGCGCGACAAGACCGGCGATCAGCGCCGCCATGCCGGCAAGCTGACCGTGTCCAAGGCGCTCAACGAGGACGAAGGCGCCCGCGCCCGCAGCCTCGCTGCGCTCAAGCGGGCCCGCGAAAAGGAAAAGCGCGCGCACTTCTCTGGCCAGAGTCAGGCCCGCGAAAAGCAGGTCCGCGATGTGATCGTGCCCGAAGAGATCGCCGTGCAGGAACTGGCCAACCGGATGGCCGAAAAGGTTTCGGATCTCGTCAAGGCGCTGTTCAAGATGGGCCTGCCATCGACCAGCAACGACGTGATCGACGCCGATACCGCCGAACTGCTGGTCGAAGAATTCGGCCACACCATCCAGCGTGTTTCGGAAAGCGATGTCGATATCGACATTGCCGATGACGTTGATCCCGAAGAAACCCTGAAACCGCGCCCACCGGTGGTGGCGATCATGGGCCACGTCGATCACGGCAAGACCAGCCTGCTCGATGCGCTGCGCGGAACCGACGTGGTACGCGGCGAAGCGGGCGGGATTACCCAGCATATCGGCGCCTACCAGATCAAGACCAAGAACGGCGATCTGGTCACTTTCCTCGATACTCCGGGCCACGAAGCCTTCACTGAAATGCGCCAGCGCGGCGCCAATGTGACCGACGTGGTCGTGCTGGTGGTGGCAGGCGATGACGGGATCATGCCGCAGACGATCGAGGCGATCAATCACACCAAGGCCGCCGGGGTGCCGATGATCGTGGCGATTACCAAGTCTGACCGCCCTGAATACAACCCGCAGAAGATCCGCGAACGTTTGCTCGAACACGAAGTGGTGGTCGAAGCGATGTCAGGCGATGTTCAGGACGTTGAACTGTCAGCCAAGACCGGCGCCGGATTGGACGCGCTGATCGAAAAGATCCTACTCCAGGCCGAACTGCTTGAACTGAAAGCCAACCCGGATCGCTTGGCCGAAGGCACCGTGATCGAAGCCAAGCTCGACAAGGGCAAGGGCCCGCTGGCGACCGTGCTGATCAATCGCGGCACGCTGAAGGTTGGCGATATTCTGGTGGTCGGCAGCCTTTCGGGCCGCGTTCGCGCGATGCTTGATGACAAGGGCCGCCAGATCAAGGCCGCACCGCCGGCGCTGCCGGTCGAAGTGCTCGGCCTTGGCGGAGTGCCGATGGCTGGCGACACGCTGACCGTCGTGGAAAACGAGAGCCGCGCCCGCGAAGTGGCCGCCTACCGTCAGGAAAAGGCGACCGCCAAGCGGACGACGTCTGCCCCGGCGACGATCGAGAACATGTTCTCAGCGTTGACCGCCAAGAACGCTGTGATCGAATATCCGGTGGTGATCCGGGCCGACGTGCAGGGTTCGACCGAAGCGATCGTCAATGCGCTCAACCGCCTTTCGAACGACGAGATCAAGGTCCGCGTCCTGCAATCGGGCGTGGGTGCGATCACCGAAAGCGATGTCAGCCTGGCCCAGGCCAGCGGTGCGCCGATTGTCGGCTTCAATGTCCGCCCCAATGCCAAGGCGCGCGAGCTGATCGAACGCCAGAAGGTGACGCTCAAGTACTTCGACGTGATCTATCACCTGACAGAAGAGATCGCCAAGGAAATGGCCGGGATCTGGGGTCCGGAACGGATCGAACACGTGGTTGGCCGGGCCGAGGTCAAGGGCGTTTTCACCTCGGGCAAGCGCGACAAGGCGGCTGGTCTGCTGGTGCTCGAAGGCGGGATCAAGAAGGGCCTGTTCGCCCGGCTTACCCGTCAGGATGTCATCATCTCGAAGACCACCATCGCTTCGCTGCGCCGGTTCAAGGACGACGTGCCGGAAGTCCGCGCGGGCCTCGAATGCGGTGTGGTTCTGCAGGACACCAACGACATCAAGGCCGGCGATATGCTCGAAGTGTTTGAAGTCGAGGAGCGTGAACGCACGCTGTGATAGCAGGACAAGGGGGCGGCTATGCCTGAAGGATTTTTCAAATCAGGTATGCCGCGCCCGCCCTGCGCTGAGACGCTGGGGTGGGAATTGATTGATCAATGGCCCGAAGAAGGCCGGATCGAGATCGCGTTCCATCCGAATGACGCAATGCTCAACCCGCGTGGCACCGTGCAGGGCGGCTTTGTGGCTGCGATGCTTGACGATGTGATGGGTCCGGCGCTGGTGGCGATGACGAACGGGGCCGAAGTGCCGGTGACCATGGACATGAATGTCAGCTTTGTTGCTCCCGTCATGCCCGGCCGGGTGATCGGAAAAGGGCGCGTGATCTCCAAGGGCCGCACAACTGCATTTCTGGAAGGCGAGTTGTTCGATGAGGACGGCGTCCTGCTGGCCCGGGCTACGTCGACTGCCCGGATCGTTGCACCGCGCTGATGCCCCGCTACGTCGCCTTCTTCGGTTCGATCAATGTCGGTGACAACCGGCTGACCATGGCTGACCTGCGCTATGCGTTTGAGCGCGAGGGGTTTGAGAATGTCGAAACGGTGGTGGCCAGCGGCAATGTGCTGTTTGATTTCGATGAGCGGCCCACTGATGGACTCGAGGACTTGTTCGCCCATATGATGGCCGAGCGGTTCGATATCGCCAGTTTTGTAGCGGTGCGCACTCCTGACGATGTCCACTCGTCGATCTATGACAACCCGTTCCACGGTGATGGCGAAGACAAGTTTGTCCATTCGATTTTCCTCAGCAGCCAACCCGATCCGGACCGGTTTGAAGCGCTGCTGACCGAGCATAAGGCCAAAGGCTCTGAACGGCTGGCGCTGGGGGACCGGGTGCTCTATCTTGACTACATCCACGGTGTTGGGGTCTCGAGCCTGACTGGTCCGTTTCTTGAACGTAGACTTGGCTGCAAGGGAACAGCGCGCAATATGAACTCGCTCAAACGCATTCTTGAAAAACTGACCTAATGGTTGTTCCCGCTGCAACTCCCGCGACCCGCTCAGTCCGCCTGCTCAAGGTGGGTGAGCAGGTGCGCCACGTGCTGGCCGAACTGCTGGCGCGGCAGGAAGTGCACGATGACGTGCTGACATCGCACACGGTCAGCGTCACCGAAGTGCGAATGAGCCCGGACCTGCGCCACGCGACGGTGTTCATCAAATCGCTGCTCGGCACGGACGAGGAGGTGGTGCTGAAGGCGCTTCGCACCAACACTGCCTATTTCCAGAAGGAAGTAGCCGGTCGCCTAAAACTCCGCTTCGCCGCCAAGCTCAAATTCCTGTCCGACGAAAGCTTTGACGAAGCCAGCCGGATCGAGGCTTTGCTGGCCGATCCGAAGGTTCAGCGGGATATTGCCGAGGACTAATGCCGATCAGCCCGGCACCAGCCGCGCCTGAATCGTGATCGCCACTTTTTTACCGACCAACAGGCTGTAGGCGGTCATCCCGAAATCCCGGCGGTTTATCGCAGTGGTTGCGGTCAGCTGGATCGGATCGCGGCCGGTGGTCTTGGCCGGGGGATCGCGAAACGTTACCGCCAGCACGGCCGGGCGGGTTATCCCGCGAGCAGTGATCTGCCCTTCGACACGGGCGGTTGTCGGCCCGGTCATCGCCATCCGCTGGCCTGAAAAACGCACCACCGGATAATTCGCGACATCGAAAAAGGCTTTGCCCCTGAGGTAGTCGGTGTCGGTCTTGCTCCCCGCGGTCATTGCCCGGGCATCAAGTTCGACATCAAGGTCGATTGCATCGAGCCGGTCGGGTGTAATCCGGATCGAACCGCGCATGACCGGAAACCGCGCAGTCTTGTGGCCCAGGCCAAGGAACGACACGCGGGCGCTGACCGCCGAGCCAGCTCCGTCGAGCTGATAGCGATAGGCTGGGCCTGCCGACGCAGTGGCCAGCAGCAGGGTCAGGGCAAGTGCGATCCGGCGTGTATTCACGATCCCTGCGGAGTGCCGCTCCACAGCTGCGCTGTCAATCGCACTGGTCTTTTGAGAGTGAGTGATTATCTCCATCCCTCATGGCCAAGCTCTATTTCTACTACGCCAGCATGAACGCCGGCAAATCGACCACGCTGCTGCAAGCCGATTTCAATTACCGCGAACGCGGCATGGCAACCATGCTGTGGACTGCTGCGCTTGATAGCCGCAGCGACCATCAGGCGATCGAGAGCCGGATCGGGCTGGGCGCAGATGCGCACCGCTTTGCCCCCGACACCAACCTGTGGGAACGGATCGGTGCCGCTACCCGCGTGGAGCCACTGGCCTGCGTGCTGGTCGATGAGGCGCAGTTTCTGACCGAGGCACAGGTCTGGCAGCTCGCCCGGCTGGCCGATGAGGCCAAGATCCCGGTCTTGTGCTATGGCCTGCGGACCGATTTTCAGGGCGAATTGTTCCCCGGCGCCAAGGTGCTGCTGGGAATCGCGGATTCGCTGGTTGAGCTGAAAGCCGTGTGCCACTGCGGGCGCAAATCGACGATGAACCTGCGGGTCGATGCCTCTGGCGCGGCGGTACAGGAAGGCGCGCAAACCGAAATCGGCGGTAATGACCGCTATGTGGCCCTGTGCCGTAAGCATTTTGTGGAGGCTTTGGGCCGATGAACGAAACCATCATCCAGGCGGCGGCGCTGATCGTCCCGCTGATTATTGCGATTGTCTTTCACGAAGTCGCCCACGGCTGGACCGCGCGGGCGCTGGGCGATCCGACGGCTGCCAATCTGGGGCGGCTGACGCTCAACCCGCTCAAGCATGTCGATCCGTTCGGCACGATCATCCTTCCGGCCATGCTCAAGCTCGCCGGGATGCCGATGTTCGGCTGGGCCAAGCCGGTGCCGGTGATCAAGGGCCGCCTGCGCAATCCGCGCCGCGATATGATGATCGTCGCAGCCGCCGGTCCGGGCAGCAATCTGGTGATGGGCTTGATCGGCGCGGTGGTGCTGGGGCTGCTGCTGCGCTCCTATACGGATGGAGTGGAGCCGGGCGCGGTAATGGGCTTCGTCATGCTCAACTTGTTCAATTTCATCCTGATCAACGTGTTCCTCGCGCTGTTCAACCTGCTGCCGATCCCGCCGTTCGATGGCGGACACATCGTCGAAGGCCTGCTCCCGCCGCGGCTCGCCGCAAAATATGCCGGGATGCACAGCAAAGCGCTGCTGATCATGATCCTGCTGATCGTGGTGCTGCCGATGATCTCACCCAGCCTCAACATCGTCGGCTATCTGGTCAGCCCGGCGGTGGGCTGGTTGAACGGGCTCTACATGGGGCTGGTCGGGATTGTGGCCGGGGGCTGAGCGCGCATGCCGCACGGCTGGATCATCCTCGACAAGCCGCTCGGGCTTGGCTCGACTCAGGCGGTCAGCGCGGTCAAGCGGGTTTGCCGTGAGGCCGGGCTGGGCAAGGTCAAGGTCGGCCATGGCGGCACGCTCGATCCGCTCGCTACCGGGGTGCTGCCGATCGCGCTGGGCGAAGCGACCAAGCTGACCGGACGGATGCTGAATGGCGACAAGACCTATGCCTTTACCGTGGCCTTCGGGGCGCAAACCGACACGCTCGATCTTGAAGGGCAGGTGATCGCAATCAGCGATCATCGCCCAACGCTGGCCGAGGTGGAAGCCGTGCTGCCGCGTTTTACTGGACCGATTGAGCAGGTTCCGCCGGACTATTCGGCGCTGAAGGTCGATGGGCAACGCGCCTATGATCTGGCGCGGGCGGGGGAAGTGGTGGAGCTGAAAAGCCGCGAGGTGAAGGTTCACTCCCTGCAAATCCAATCCTCCTCGAGCAAGCTCGGGGAGGATCTCGATGAAGTCACCCTCATCGCCCACGTTTCCAAAGGCACCTACATCCGCAGCCTTGCCCGTGACATCGCGCTGGCGCTCGGCACGGTCGGCCACGTCACCATGCTGCGCCGCCTGAAAGCCGGGCCGTTCACGCTGGATCAGGCGATTTCGCTAGACAAATTGAACGAAGTGGGTAAGGGCGCGCCACTTGAGAACGTACTCTTGCCGCTGGAGGCAGGGCTGGACGACATCCCGGCTCTCACCCTCAGTCCGGAACAGGCAAGCATGGTCCGACAGGGCCGGGTTCTGACCGGGCTGCCCCAGACGAACGGGCTTTACTGGGCGAAGGCGGGACTGGTTCCCACCGCGCTGATGGAGATTTTCTCCGGTGAAGCCAAGGTTGTCAGGGGTTTCAACCTTCCCGATGTCGCGGAGTAAATAGAATGTCGGTTTCGCCCGAGAAAAAAGCTGAGATCATCACGGACAACGGCCGCGGCCAAGGTGATACGGGTTCGCCCGAAGTCCAGGTCGCGATCCTGACCAGCCGCATCAACACGCTGCAAGGTCACTTCAAGGATCACCACAAGGACAACCACTCGCGCCGGGGTCTGCTGACCATGGTCAACAAGCGTCGCAGCCTGCTTGACTATCTCAAGCGCAAGGACGTGGCCCGCTACAATGCGATCATCGCAAAGCTGGGTCTGCGCAAATAATCACCGGAGGCGGCCCCATCAGCGGGCCGCTTCTTGTTTCTGGAACCCGCGCGCAATGAGGCGGCGGGGCCAGTGAAGGGGGGCGCAAAAACGCGCTCCGACCGGGCCGGAACGGCATCTCCGGCAAGAGGCCCCGTGCCGCAATATGGCGCCACGGGTTCACAAGGAAAACTACATGTTCGACGTTAAAACCGTATCGATGGAGTGGGGCGGCAAAACCCTCACTCTGGAAACCGGCCGCATTGCCCGTCAGGCAGACGGCGCGGTCCTCGCCACTTATGGCGAAACTGTTGTGCTCTGCGCCGTCACGGCCGCCAAGAGCGTCAAGGAAGGTCAGGATTTCTTCCCGCTGACCGTCCACTATCAGGAAAAGTTCTTTGCCGCCGGGCGCATCCCGGGCGGATTCTTCAAGCGTGAACGCGGCGCTACCGAAAAGGAAACGCTGGTTTCCCGCCTGATCGACCGTCCGGTCCGTCCGCTGTTCCCCGAAGGCTTCTACAACGAGATCAACGTTATCGCCCAGGTTCTGAGCTTTGACGGTGAAATCGAACCCGATGTGCTGGCAATGATCGCAGCTTCTGCGGCGCTGACCATCTCGGGCGTGCCGTTCATGGGCCCGATCGGCGCTGCGCGCGTCGGCTACGTCGATGGCGAATATACGCTCAACCCCAAGCAGGAAGTGGCCGCCGCTGGCGAGCTCGACCTGATCGTGGCCGCTACTGGCAATGCCGTGATGATGGTCGAATCGCAGGCCCGCGAGCTCTCGGAAGAGATCATGCTCGGCGCCGTGCTGTTCGCGCATGACGAGTGCAAGAAGGTCTGCAACCTGATCATCGATCTGGCTGAAAAGGCTGCCAAGGAACCTTGGGACGTGGCCGTTTCGGACAATTCGGGCGTCAAGGCCAAGCTCAAGGACCTGATCGGCAAGGACATCGCCGCAGCCTACAAGCTGACCGACAAGTCGGCCCGCTCGAACGCACTCAACGCCGCGCGTGCCAAGGCCAAGGAAGCTTTCGCCAGCGAAGACGCGCAGACGCAGATGGTTGCGATGAAGTCGGTCAAGAAGGTCGAAGGCGATATCGTTCGCGGCGCAATCCTCAAGGACGGCACCCGGATCGACGGGCGCAAGACCACGCAGGTTCGCCCGATCGAAGCGATGGTCGGTTTCCTGCCCCGGACCCACGGATCGGCGCTGTTTACCCGCGGTGAAACGCAGGCGATCTGCACCACCACGCTGGGCACCCGCGAAAGCGAGCAGATGATCGACGGGCTGGAAGGCCTGACCTATTCGAACTTCATGCTACACTATAACTTCCCGCCCTATTCGGTTGGTGAAGTTGGGCGTTTTGGTGCTCCTAGCCGCCGCGACACCGGCCATGGCAAGCTGGCCTGGCGGGCCATGCAGGCCGTGCTGCCGAGCAAGGAAGACTTCCCTTACACGATCCGCGTGGTTTCGGACATTACCGAATCCAACGGTTCGTCCTCGATGGCCACCGTATGCGGTGGTTCGCTGTCGATGATGGACGCCGGCGTGCCGCTGGCCCGCCCGGTTTCGGGCATCGCGATGGGGCTGATCCTCGAAGGCGACAAGTTCACCGTGCTGTCCGACATTCTGGGTGACGAAGATCACCTGGGTGACATGGACTTCAAGGTGGCTGGCACCAGCGAAGGCATCACCACGATGCAGATGGACATCAAGGTTGCCGGGATCACCCGCGAAATCTTTGAGGCCGCGCTGCATCAGGCCAAGGACGGCCGCGCCCACATCCTGGGTGAAATGCAGAAGGCGCTGGGTACTGCCCGGACCGAACTGTCTGACTACGCCCCCCGGATCGAAACGATGCAGATCGACAAATCGAAGATCCGCGAAGTCATCGGCACCGGCGGCAAGGTAATCCGCGAAATCGTTGCTGAAACCGGCGCCAAGGTCGACATCGACGATGAAGGCCTGATCAAGCTGTCGTCGTCAGACCCGGCCCAGATCGAAGCGGCCCGCGCGTGGATCCTCGGCATCGTCGAGGAAGCAGAAGTCGGCAAGGTCTATGACGGCAAGGTCGTAACGATCGTCGATTTCGGTGCATTCGTGAACTTCATGGGCGGCAAGGACGGTCTCGTCCACGTTTCCGAAATGAAGAACGAGCGCGTTGAAAAGCCGACCGACGTTGTTTCCGAAGGTCAGGCCGTGAAGGTCAAGGTCCTCGAAATCGATCCGCGCGGCAAGGTTCGCCTGTCGATGCGGGTGGTCGATCAGGAAACCGGCGCCGAGCTGGAAGATACCCGTCCGGCCCGCGAAGCGCGCGAACCGCGTGGTGATCGTCCCGGTGGTGATCGCGGTGATCGCCGTGGTCCGCGCTCGGGCGGTGGCGGCGGTGATCGTGGCCCGCGCCGCGATGGCGGTGGCGATCGTGGTCCGCGCCGCGAAGGCGGCCCGCGCCGTGATCGTGACGATGGTCCGGCTCCGGATCATGTCCCGGCGTTCCTCAAGGGCGACGACTAAGTCTCAGCCCTCGGGTAAAAAATGCAAAGGGGGTCGCCATGGCGGCCCCCTTTTTGCTTGCACTGCTCACGGCAAAAGCTGATTCTCCGCTTCAGAGGAGAATCCGATGACCCGTCACTACGCCAAGCATTTCATCGCGCTCGGCGCACTGATGACCTCCACCGCCGTGCTGGCCTGTACCGACGTCGGCTGTGAGGGTGGGTTCAATCTGATCGGCAATCAGCAAAGCTGCCAGGGCCGGGCGATGCTCGCCCCGGGTAATGACAGCCGGATCAACCTGACGTTCCTGCTGAACGATCGCGGTGGGCGCAGCACGGCTGGGACCACGCAGCCTCCGAGCGATGATTACGGCGGTCTCGGCACCGTGTTCTTCGATTGGCGCGGCCTGCGGGCCACGCTCTATCCGGCCAAAGAAGTGCCTTGGGAACAGCGCGAGGCAGGCTACGCCGGTTCGCGCTGTCAGAGCTTTGCGGCGGGGACCGCGGGGCTGACGGCGGCAATGGAAGCCAATCGTGGCTTGCCGGCGGCCGAGCGGACGGCGCTGCTCGCCGCGCGAGTCGGGGCAGAGGAGGTTTGCAAAATCGGCACCACCTATGAGCGGAAATACAAGCCCAAGTCTGAACTCGAGCCATTGCCGGTTTATGGCCAATGGCCGGCAGTTTCGAGCACGGCAGGCCGCGAGTTCCTGGCCTATATGCAGGCTGCCGACGCTTTTTACGGTGAGGACTTCGAAACTGCCCGGCGGGGCTTTGCCGCACTGTCGGGGGTGAGCGATCCGTGGGTCAAGGAAACGGCTGCCTATGCCCTGATCAGAGCCGAGTTCGCGGCGGCACAGGCTCCTGCTTTCAGCAAGTATGGCGATTTTGACAACCCGGACGGGATCGACAAAGCGGCGGTCAAGCGCGGGATGCAGGCGCTATCGGCCTATCTCGGGGCCTATCCGAAGGGGCGCTATGTAGGTTCGGCAGCCGGGCTGGTCCGGCGCGGGCTGTGGCTGATGGGGGACTATGCCCTGCTCGGCAAAACTTATGGCAAGTTGCTGGGGACGGTCGATCCAGAGCAGGGCAGCACGGTCGAGCTGATCCAGGAGATCGATAACAAGCTGCTGTTCAACCCCGCCGCCAAGGAGGCTGGCTTGGACAACGTCATGTTGCTCGCAGCCCAGGCCTTGGTGGCAATGCGCGACGAGACCTATGGCACCGAAGCGGTTGCCAAGCCGAACATCACCGCAGCCGCACTCGATGGTCAGGCCGCGAAATTTGCGGGCCACCCAGATCTGTTCTCCTACCTTCAGGCGACCCACGCGTTCTACTATGGCCGGGACTACAAGCGGGTGCTGCAACTGGTGCCCGACGACGCCCGCCGGGCTGCCCATACCAACCTGAGTTTCAGCCGCCAGATGCTGCGCGGGATGGCGCTGGCCGCGTTGAAAGACCGCAATGAAGCGGGCTTCTGGCAGGAGTTGATCCCGAACGCCAAGGGCCTGTGGCAGCGCCCGCTGGCCGAGCTGGGCCTCGCGATGAGCTGGGAGCGAGCCGGCAAGGTCGATGCGGTTTTCGCCGCTGCCTCGCCGATCACCGATCCGATGATCCGGTCTGGCCTGATCCACAATTCGGCCAGTCCCGCGTTGCTGCGTACGATCGTCCGGACGGCGTCAAACTCTGGCGATGAACGCGACAAGGCGCTCTACACCCTGCTCGTCAACCAGTTGGTGCGCGGGCAGTACCGCGCCTTTGGCAGCGACGTGAAGCTACCGCTGGCCAAGGGCACGGGTGAGGCGATGATCTTTACCAGCGGCAAGGTTTCCGATGGCGGATACCCGTGCGCGCCGCTGGCGGTGACCGTGGCGGCGCTCGCAAAAAACCCGCAGGACGTGGCCGGACGGCTTTGCCTGGGCGATTTCTTCCGCCTGCACGGGCTCGATTATATGCACGGTCAATATGACCGACGCCCCAAGGCTGACGAACTGGGTGGGTTCGCCGCGGGCTTTACCGGCAAGCGCAACTTCCGCAGCGAGTTCTACACCGCGATTGCCGCCGATCCGGCCGCCAGGCCTGCTGACAGGTCCTATGCGCTCTACCGCGCGGTGATGTGCTATGCCCCCAGCGCGATGAATGATTGCGGCGGAGCCGATGTGCCCAAGAGCCAGCGCAAGGCCTGGTTTGACCAACTCAAGCGCGATTACCCGCAAAGTCAGTGGGCCAAGAAGCTGCGCTACTACTGGTGAGGCGCGCTGGCCTGGCTCTGGCGCTGTTGCTGTCGGCTTGCGCGCCCGCTGCATCGAGCCGGGTCGAGGCTGAGCGCTATGATGCGTTTTTCCTTTGGGCCGGGGTCAAGCCGCAGCCGGTGCTGGACCGGGCCAAGACGCTGTATCTGCTGGCCGGCGAAGTGCGCCGCGATGGGCGTTATGTCTCGTTGCGGGCGGTGCCGCGCATCGGCCAGGGCGAGATCTGGCTGGTGGTCCGCGCGCAAAGCCTCGATTGGGCGCCAGAGACCAATGATCAGATCGCGACCGAGCTGGCGCGCTGGCTAGCAGCAGGCAATGCAGTGGCGGGGTTGCAGGTCGATTTCGATGCTTCAACCAGAGGGCTTGATCGCTACGCGCTGTTTCTCAAAACGTTGCGCGGCAAACTTGCTCCAAAATTCAAGCTTTCCATCACCGGCCTGATGGACTGGAGCGCCAACGCCGATCCGGCCGCGCTGGCCAGTCTGACCGGCGTGGTCGATGAAGTGGTGGTGCAAAGCTATCAGGGCCGCGAAACGATCCCCGGCTACGCGCGCTATCTCGAAAAGCTGGCCCGGGTGCCGGTGCCGCACAAGGTCGCGTTGGTCCAAGGCGGGCAATGGCGCGAACCCGCCGCGCTCAAACGTGATCCGCTGTTTCGCGGCTATGTGGTGTTTCTGGTGAATCCGCGCTGACTTGGCCCGACTGATCAGGCCGCCGCATCAAGCTGGGGCGGCGCGCAATCCTCCTTGGTGGCAAGTTCGATCCGGTTGCGGCCATTCAGCTTGGCCCGGTAAAGTGCGGTGTCTGCAGCCCGAAGTGCCGTGCGCGGATCGCCGCAGGCAAACACATCGGCGATCCCGGCCGAAAAGGTGACCTGCCCGAACGGCTGATCGTTGGCGCGGTTGACCAGGCGGCGTTCGGCCAGTGCCTCGCGCAGCGCATCCAGCTTGGCCAGCGCCTCTTCCAGCTTTTGCCCGCAGAACAGCATCACGAATTCTTCGCCGCCGTGCCGGGCGACGTGACAGCTGTCGTTGGAAATCAGGGCGAGGCTGTCGGCCACCAGTTTCAGCACCCGGTCTCCGGCTTCGTGGCCGTGGGTGTCATTTATCTTCTTGAAATGATCGATATCGCAGAATGCGACGCATATAACCTCGGCACTGGCGCGGGCGGCGCGATAGGATTCTTCGAACAGCACTTCGAAGGCGCGGCGATTGGGCAGGCCGGTCAGGTGGTCTTCCTCGGCACTGCGGCGGGCCTCATCCAGGCGGCGGCGCAGTGCCCGGGTCTGGGCCTCGCTGCGCAACATCTGCTTTTCGATGTCACGGGTGCGGCGCATCATCACTTTGGCGATGGTGGCGAGTTCCGAGATCACTTCGCCGGCCTTGGTCACTTGTTCCAGTTCGCCGACATGCTGTTCCAGCGCCGAATGGTACTGACTGGTGGCGCTATGGGCATCGTGGCTGGTCTTGGCAAACTCGTCGATCGAGCTCTCTAGCCGCTTCATCAGCTCGGCCAGCTGGGTAATGTCATCGGCATTGCTCCCGCCCAACGCTTCTTCGAGCCATTCTGCAGTCAACGGCAGCCGCTGTTGCAATTGCCGGTCAATGGTCCGAACGACCTGATTGTCGGCGCCGGTCAGATAGTTCCATCCGATGAGCAGCGTTTGCGCGCTGACCGGCAGCTTATGTATCCCCAGAAAGGCGCCGATGTCACCCACCTGACGCTGCTGCAGCGACGAGCGGCGCTCTGGCTCGCAGGCGCTATCGTTTGAATTGGGTTGTTTAGCCGCCTGGCGTGAACCGAGGCCGAGCCAGCCGAGCAGTCTACCATGCGGGCGGGCAAAATTGGGATCATACGCTGTCATGCCATGGTTAACGGCATGACAGCGATAAGTTTAAGTCCGGCTCAGCGCACCCGCGGGCCGCCGAACGGCAGCGGCGGCGGTGGGCGGCGGTGGCCGCGTGGCAGTTGCGCCTGATAGGCCCGTCCGCAATGCGGAACGCAATAGGGGAAGCCGGGGTTCACTTTTTCCCCGCAGAAATGAAAGTCGGCTTCGCCCGGATGGCCCATCGGCCAGCGGCAAATCCGGTCGTTCAGTTCGAGCAGGCTGGTCTTTTCGGCCATTTCCGCGCTGGGCTTGGCCGGGACCAGACGGCGCGGCGGAGCCGGCGGGATCGGGGCCTGTTGATCGCCGGGGCCTTGCCGGAGGAACCCGCCGGGGCCAACCGAAACAATCCGCGGTCCGGGCGTGGGCGCAGGCGCTGGCGTTGTGCCATTAGCGGGCGTAGCATTTGGCGCTGCGGCAACCGGACGCGCAGGTGCAGCCTGACGTGCAGCCGGAGCGGCGCGGGGCGGCAGATCGGCCTTCGCCGCCTTGGGCGCAGGCGCTGCGGCTTCCTTTTCATTGGGCTTGACCGGGCTGGGCCGGGCCTTCAGCCCAAGCCGGTGCGCCTTGCCGATCACGGCATTGCGGCTGACCCCGCCCAATTCCTCAGCGATCTGGCTGGCAGTAGAACCGCCTTCCCACATCTTGGTCAGCTTTTCGATCCGTTCGTCGGTCCAGCTCATCAGTTACTTTCCTCAGCGGCCTGGCGCCGCGTTCTTGCCATTGGTGCAGGCTGCGGATAGTCGCCGTAGCATGGCCAATCAACCTTTTCCCGCTCCTGAAAACCCAACCGGGCCCGCTTCCACCAAGGGTGCGGGGCCAGCCAGCTTTCCGGCGCAGGGGGTGCCCCATTTTACCGGGCTGAACCGGCTGGGGCTGTGGACCCTCTATATGAAGGAGGTCCGCCGTTTTTTCAAGGTCCAGACCCAGACGATCTGGGCCCCGGCGATAACTACGCTGATGTTTCTGGTGATATTCAGCGTCGCGATGGGCCGGTCCGACCGGCTGATCCTGGGAGTCAACTTTGCCACCTTCGTCGCCCCCGGCCTGATCGTGATGGGGATGATGCAGAATGCCTTCGCCAATGCCAGTTTCAGTTTCCTGGCTGGCAAGATCCAGGGCACGATCATCGACTATCTGATGCCGCCGCTGTCCGAAGGCGAATTGATGCTCGGGCTGATTGGCGCGGCGGTAACCCGTGCGGTGATGGTCGGCCTCGCCGTGTTTGGCGCGATGATGCTGTGGCCGGGCGTCCACCTGACGCTGGCGCACCCGTGGGCGGTGGTCTGGTTCGGGCTGATGGGTTCGGTGATGCTGGCCCTGATCGGCCTGCTGACCTCGCAATGGGCCGAGAAATTCGACCATCTTGCCGCCGCGACCAACTTCGTGATCGCCCCGCTCTCGCTGCTGTCGGGTACGTTCTATCTCATCGACAACCTCTCGCCGCTGTTCCAGACAATCAGCCGGCTCAACCCGTTCTTCTATGTCATTTCCGGCTTCCGCTTCGGCTTTCTGGGGCAGAGCGATATCGGCAGCACCAACCAGGCCGTGGTCAGCGGCGCGATCGGGCTCGGGGTATTGAACCTGGTGCTGGGGACAGGGCTCTACTTCCTGCTGCGCAGTGGCTGGAAGTTGAAGAGCTGACTCAGGCGAGGGCACGCTCCG
>VFKS01000300.1 GCA_009885425.1 Novosphingobium sp. | reverse complement strand
ATGCCAGCCTAGATAGAGAAAGCCGGAGCCAGCAAAGCCGCCGAATAGCGCGGCCAGGTCGCTGACGATCAACGCAAGGTAGCACTGCAATCGGCGCCGGACGAGCGACCGCATCGGCAGAAACGGCACTTGCGCCCCTGCATTGCGATCCGCGCCAGTATTTACAGCAGTCAGGCCAGTCATTTTTGCTTTTTGCGAACCCGGGGGATCCCGTTCAGAATTGAGCCGTTAGTGGCCAAGTTCGCGCTTGGTAACAACCCGTAATCGTGAGTGTCGGCTCGGCTAGGTCCGAATATAGCTCAACCGCGCTGGGCGGCGGCCCGGGTGATCTCGGCGAGACCCTGCGCCAACAGCAGTTCCGCGTTCTGGCTGTTGCCGAGCAGCGCGCGGTGCAGTTCGACCAGTTTGCTGGCCAGCCGGGTCAGCTTGCGGCCACGCCAGCGGGTCAGCTGTTCGATCAGGTCGCGTGATTCCTTGTAGAACACCCGGCGCGCGCTCGCTTCCGCTTCGATGAACTGGCGGACATTGCCGCGCGGCCCCATTCGCGCCGACAGCTGCACCAATTGGGCGGCGCGGCGTTCGAACGCCAGCAGCAGCCCGACTGGGTTAAGGCCCAGTTCGTGCATCCGGTGCAATTCATGGCTTAGTTTGCCGCTGTCGCCGCCGAGCACGACGCTGACCAGCGCGGCAAATCCGTCATCCTCGGTCTTGGCACCGATTGCGGCCAAGGCTTCGGCGTCGGCGGTCTTGGGCGATTCGGTGCTAGCATCGAGATAAAGCGCCAATTTGGTCACTTCGGACTGGGCCAGCCGGGTATCAAGCGAAGCGGCCCGCGCAATCCGTTCGGCCAGATCGCCTGACAGCCGCAGGCCAGCCGGGCCCGCCATCTGCCGGACCGATTCGGCCACACTGCGCAGGTCCGGCGGCCAGAACATCGCCACCAGCGCATCAGGCCGGGTGGCGAGCAATTTGGCGGTGCGCGATTTGTCGGTTGCGCTGGTCGCGACGATCAGCACCGGGCAGCCTGCGACGTCGCCGTCCAGCAGAATGCTCACCGCATCGTGCACCTCGTCCCCCGCCGCGCGGACCCAGATGTGGCGGGTTTCGCCGAATAGCGAGGTTGAGCGCGCTTCATCGCCCAGCCGGACCGGATCGCGTTTAAGATCGGCGCCGCTCAGCTCGATCCGTTCGCCCGGATCGGTCAGCAAGCTGGCGATGGTATGGGCCGCGTCGCTGGCCCCGGCTTCATCCGGACCGCAAAAGAAAAAGACGCGGGCGTCCCGGGCCGCGCGGGGAGCTGCGGCCTTGAAATCCTTTTGCGTTGCTTTCACTTGATACCGTTGCGCAGGGTCAGGGCAATCCGGGTGACGATCCGGTCGGCCACCTGCTTGGTCAGGTTTTCCAGCGCGGTGTTTTCAGCCGCGATGGTGGCGTATTCCGACGACACCACGTCGATCCCGGCATCGGACCCGGCGGTGGCATCAAGCACGATTTCGCCCGTCGCCAGATCGACCAGTTGATAACGCGCGCGCAGCGTCCGGCGTTCACGGGCGATGGTATCGTCCGACAACAGCCCCAGCCCTTCGAGCTTGTCATCAAGCCGGACATCAAGCCGGTATCGCGCCGCGCCGCCGCTGGGCTTGGCGCCCAGGCGGTCGATCAGCGCATTGCGCATCAGCCAGCCCGATTTGCCTTCAATCGGGGAGACTTCGATCCCCGCCAGCCCCTGCGCCACGGTTCCGCTCGACCCGCCGGCGTACATCGGCTTGAGCCCGCAAGCGGACAGCAGCAAAGCCAAGGCAAGAACCGCCAGCCGCATCATGCTACCAGATTGACCAGCCGGTCGGGCACTACGATCACCTTCTTTACTGCCTTGCCATCAAGCGCACGCTGGACCTTCTCGGATGCCAGTGCAAGCGCCTCCAGCTCTTCGCGGGCCATACCCTTGGGTACGGTCACGGTATCGCGCAGCTTGCCCAGCACCTGGATCGCGATGGTCACTTCGTCTTCGACCAGCAGGGCCGGATCGACCGGCGGCCAGGCCGCATCGGCGATCAGGCCAGTTTCGCCAATCGACGCCCATGCTTCCTCGGCCAGGTGCGGCATCATCGGCGCAACCAGCAGCAGGATAGTGCGGATCGCAGCGGACCGGCTCGCCGATGGGGGCGACTTTTCGGTAGCCCCGGTCAGTTCGTAAATCCGCGCCACGGCCTTGTTAAAGCCCAGTGCGGTGATGTCGTCCGCAGCAGCAGCGACGGTCTGATCGCGCTTTCGGTCCAGCGGCTTGTCCTCGCCCGTGGCTGCAGCATCATACTGCCCGAACAGCCGCCATAGCCGCTGAACGAACCGCGCGCAGCCTTCGATCCCGGCCTCGGACCACGGCAGGTCGCGCTCGGGCGGGCTGTCAGACAGCATGAACCAGCGGACCGCATCGGCGCCGTATTGGGCAATGATATCGTCAGGATCGACGACATTCTTTTTGCTCTTCGACATCTTGATGACCCGGCCGATTTCAACCGGCTGGCCATCGGCCTTCAGCGCCGCCGCTTCACCACCGCGCTCAACTTCGGCTGGGCTGAAATAGACCGGTTGACCGTTGCTGGGTTCGATCCGCGAATAGGTTTCATGCGTCACCATCCCTTGCGTGAACAGGCTGGCGAACGGCTCCTTCACGTCGATCATACCGATGTGCGCCAAGGCGCGGGTCCAAAACCGGGCATAGAGCAGGTGCAGGATCGCGTGTTCGATCCCGCCGATATATTGATCGACCGGCAGCCACTGTTTGACCACTGCAGGATCGAACGGCTTGTCGCCCGGCTGGCTGGCAAAGCGCAGGAAGTACCATGAGCTGTTAGTGAACGTATCAAGCGTATCGGTCTCGCGCCGCGCCGCTTTGCCGCACTGCGGGCAGTCCACGTGCTTCCAACTGGGGTGGCGATCCAAAGGATTGCCGGGAATGTCAAAACTGACATCCTCTGGCAGCACCACGGGCAGCTGGTCTTTGGGCACCGGCACTACGCCGCAAGCCTCGCAATGGATGAACGGAATCGGGGTGCCCCAATAGCGCTGGCGCGAAACGCCCCAATCGCGCAGCCGCCAGACAGTGGTGCCCTGGCCCCATTGGCCTTGTTCTGCCCGGGTGATGACCTCGGCCTTCGCGGCCTCGACGCTCAGGCCATCGAGGAACCGCGAATTCACCAAAGCGCCGGGGCCGGTATAGGCTTCGTGGCCGGCGAACACCGGGTCGGTCAGATCACCATCGGCGACCACCCGGGTTACCGGCAGGCCATATTTGCGGGCGAAATCGATATCGCGCTGATCGTGCGCCGGGCAGCCGAACACCGCGCCGGTACCGTAGTCCATCAACACGAAATTGGCGATATAGAGTGGCAGTTCGGCGCCATCGTCAAACGGATGCTTCAGCCGCAGGCCGGTATCAAAGCCGAGCTTTTCCTGAGTCTCGATCTCCGCAGCGGTGGTCCCGCCCTTGCGGCACAGCGCTATAAAATCGGCCACGGCGGGGTCGGCGGCGAGGCTTTGCGCGATCGGATGTTCGGCTGCAATCGCGACGAAGCTGGCGCCAAAGATCGTGTCGGGCCGGGTGGTGAACACCTCAACCTCGGTCGCACCGTCAGCGCTGCAGAACTTGAATTGCAGGCCCTGCGATTTGCCGATCCAGTTTTCCTGCATCAGCCGGACCTTGTCGGGCCACTTGTCGAGGCCAGCGAGGCCATCCAGCAGCTCGTCGGCGAACTGGGTGATCTTCAGGAACCACTGGCTCAGCTTGCGCTTTTCAACCAGCGCACCGCTGCGCCAGCCGCGCCCGTCGATCACCTGTTCATTGGCCAGCACGGTCATATCAACCGGATCCCAGTTGACTGCCGATTCCTTGCGGTAAACCAGCCCGGCCGCATAAAGATCGAGGAACAGCGCCTGTTCGTGGCCGTAGTAGTCTGGCTCGCAAGTCGACAGCTCGCGGCTCCAATCAAACGCAAAGCCGAGCCGTTTGAGCTGCGCGGTCATCGCCTTGATATTGTCACGGGTCCAGCCGCCGGGGTGGACGCCCTTTTCCATCGCGGCATTCTCAGCCGGCATCCCGAACGAATCCCAGCCCATCGGGTGCAGCACTTCAAAGCCCTGCATCCGCTTGTAGCGCGCCAGCACGTCGCCCATCGTATAGTTGCGGACATGGCCGATGTGGATCCGCCCGGACGGGTAGGGAAACATTTCCAGCACATAGCTGCGCGGCTTGGGGCTGGCATCGTCGGCCTTGAAGCTTTGGGCTTCATCCCATGCGGCTTGCCAGCGCGGATCGGCGCTGGCTGGATCGAAACGGTCAGTAATCATAGTGGTCGCTCTAACAACTCATCATCCCCGCGCAAGCGGGGATCGCTGGCCGGGGCCCGCGACGGTGCTGTCAGGAGGCCAACGGTCCCGGGTCAAGTCCGGGACGACGCAAAATCAATTTCCTGCCGAAGCCTGGCGGCGCAGGTCGCGGGCGCGGGTCAGGATCACGTCTTCCAGCTTCTGGATGGTGGCGGCCTGAACCGGGGCATCAACCCATACGCCGTTTGTCAGCGCCTGGCGGCTGGCGGCCACCCGCAGCGCATCAGCGCGCAGATCCTGATCGAGGATCGTGACGGTCACTTTCATCCGCTCATTGGGGTTGTTCGGATTGGTATACCAATCGGTCACGATCACCCCGCCGTTGCTGTCAGTCTGCAGTAGCGGCATAAAGCTCAGCGCTTCAAGGCTGGCGCGCCACAGGTACGAATTGACCCCGATCGTGGTGATCTTGCTGGCTGCGAGATCAGCCTTGGGGCGGTCCTTGCCCCCACCGCAGGCGGCGAGCGATACTGCGGCGAGCGCAATCAGTCCGGCGCGGGCCGATTTGCCCAGGATGTTCACTGTGGAATACGTGCTGACAGTCATTCGATCCATCCGGTTGTTTGTACGTTTGCCAGCCTGTTTGCCGGTTCGCAGCCTCTATAGCCGAGGCGGCTCGCGCGGCAAGTCTGCTGTGCGGCGCTATAACCGGTCGAGGCGCTGAACCGCCGCTGAATGGCCATCGGGCAGGCCGGGTTCAGCCAGCGTTCAGCGGCAGCAGACCATTTCGACCTTGGATTTTTGCGTTAAATGCGCGACAATCGCGGCGGTCCCGGATTGCGGGACTCGAAGGAGCGTTCAGTGGCCCAGCGGCAGAACAAGGACAAGCGTAAGCGCGGCGGCGGTGCCGGCGCAGCGCTGCTCTTTGGCGCGGTTGGCCTGCTTGCGCTGCCATCCGCCGTGCTGGCCTTTGCCAGCCGGTTCGATTCGCTGCCCGCCACGCCAGATGTGGTGGAAAGTGGATTCCAGCCTGCTGAAGTCGATCCGCGGCTGGCCCGTTCGATCACGGTTCGCGCCCTATCAAAGGACCGCACCTATCGCTTCACCCCGGCCGCAACCCCAAGCCGTTTGGATGGGCAGGTCACCGTGGCTGTTCGCGTCGATAGCCGCGCGGCTGCGCTGGCATTCCAGCGGCCCGCAGCAGAAATCGCGCAGGTCCAGCCGGGTCTGGGGATCGCACCGACCGCCTATAGTCTTGGCGCGGCCCGCGGCTACCGAAGCTTTGCCCAGAACACCGGCGCCACGGTTCCGGCCGCGACGCCCAACAACGCCGCGATGCCTGATCTGGCGGCCTACAAGCCCAAACCCGGCGTTGCGCCGTCCTCTTCGCGGTTTGCCCCGCGGATCGAACTGGATGAGCGGGAAAAGACCGGCCGCAGCCCGCGTACCTTTGAACAAAGCGATCAGACTGTGGGTGTCGGTGGCTCGTACCGTGTGACCCGCAACCTTGATGTCACCGCCGGGGTCCGGGTTACCTCGGACCGTGATCGCTTGCTGCCGCTGACCGATGGCAAGCAGGATACGCAGGCGATTTACGTCGGCACTCAATTCCGATTCTAGACGCCAGTCTAAACCTTCATCCAAAGACCAAATAGCTATGCAGCCCGCTTGCCGGGAAGCAGGCTGCTGCTAGACTTGCCCCTACGCAATCGATCCAAGGGAGAAGGACGGTCATGGCACGTGTGGCAATCGTAACCGGCGGCACCAGAGGCATTGGCGAGGCAATCTGTCTGCGGCTACACAAGCAGGGGCATACCGTCATTGCCAACTATGGCGGGAACGAGGAAAAGGCCAAGGCCTTCACCGCCCGTACCGGTATCCCCTCGATCCGCTGGGACGTTGGCGATCACGAAGCCTGCATCCATAACTGCAACGATATCGCCGCCGAATATGGCCCGGTCGATATCGTCATCAACAACGCCGGGATCACCCGCGATGGCGTGCTCCACAAGATGAGCTTTGATGACTGGAACGAGGTCATGCGGATCAACCTCGGCGGGTGCTTCAATATGGCCAAGGCCACGTTTCCCGGAATGCGCGAGCGCGGCTGGGGCCGGATCGTCAACATCGGTTCGATCAACGGGCAGGCTGGGCAATACGGCCAGGTCAACTATGCCGCCGCCAAATCAGGCATCCACGGCTTTACCAAGGCGCTTGCGCAGGAAGGCGCTAAGTTCGGTGTTACCGTCAACGCGATTGCGCCCGGCTATATCGATACCGACATGGTCGCCGCCGTGCCCGCCCCGGTGCTGGAAAAGATCGTCGCCAAGATCCCGGTCGGGCGGCTCGGCAATGCCGAAGAAATCGCCCGCGCAGTGGCGTTCCTGACATCCGAAAACGGCAGCTTCGTCACCGGATCGACTATGAGCGTCAATGGCGGGCAGCATATGTATTGAGGTTGGCACTGAACCGGCCTCTGCGCGACCTCACTCCAGCGTAATCCCGACTACCTTCCAGCCGCCGCCTTCGGAAGCCACCGACAGCGTTTCGACCACATTGGCTTGCTTGCTGTAGCTGGCCTTGAACGTGATGGTCCAATAGCCATTGGGCGGCGCGGGGGCGAAATTGACGGTCGTCAGTTCGCGCGATTTTATCGTGCCGAATTGGCCGCGGACCTTTGTCGAAATTTCGGCCCACCATTCGACCGTGTTGAGCAGTTTGAACGACGGGTGGGTCGCCTGCCAGCTCGCGGTCCAGTCATCGCGGTCGATCAGCGCCAGAAACTGCCGTGCGGCATCAATCGCTGCAGCTTCGCTTGCTGGGGTAGCGGATGGCGCTGCGGCGGCGGTCAAAGGTACGGCGGGGGCCGAACCCGGTCCGGACAGAGCCGAAAGGGCAAGCAGGGCAACACTGATGGTCATGACAAGTCCTCCAATCATCCAGCCGGTCCGTGGCCCCGTGCCGGGACGCTGGCTGGGATGGATGGCAGTCTGGGCCGAGGCAGGTGCCGATACATCCCCCAAACCCTTGTCCCCCAGCAATTCGGGGTCCTGCTCCTCCACCTCGCGCAGCAGCCGCGCCGCCTCGCGGCTGCTGGAGGTCGCCATTTTGCGCCGCGCATCGCGCAGCCGTTCGTTGATGGTGTGGACCGAAAGTCCTAGCTGCCGGGCCATGCTTTTGGCATCATAGCCGCTGACAAGGAGGCGCAGGGTCTCCT
>VFKS01000186.1 GCA_009885425.1 Novosphingobium sp. | reverse complement strand
GCCAAGCTGCGCAATTTCGGGATGACCCTTGGCATTCGCGATACCCGCAAGATCGAGGCTGTCTATAACCTGACCGAAGGCGATGTCCGCGGCGAAGCGCGGTTCGAGGACAGCATCGGCATCTTTCCCGAATTCATCGATGGCTATGGCCATTTGATCCTGCCGACTACAGGTCGATATTTCCACGTTCCCTATCGTGCGATGCTGCCCCGCGGGGGAGTGAACAATCTGATAGTCACGGGCCGCACAATCGGCGGCGACAAGATCAGCCACGCGGCGGTGCGCAACATGATGTGCTGTGCGGTGGCCGGTCAGGGTGCTGGCGTCGCCGCCGCGCTGTCGGTCCAGACCGGACGGGGATTTGCCGACCTTGATGTGGCGGCAGTCCAGCGCGAGTTGTTGCGACAAGGTGCACGGATCGCATGACAGACGGAGGACCTATGGCCCAATCCCGCATGAAATGGCTGATGCTGGCCCTGGCCGCCCTGACCATCATGGGCAGTTATTACACCTATGACAGCATTGCGCCTGTGGCGGCGATGCTGCGCGACCAGCGGGGTTTCACCCAACTGCAGATCGGGCAGCTCAATGCCGTGTTCAATCTGCCCAACATTGCCCTGGCGCTGATTGGCGGGATCCTGATCGACCGGATCGGGGCGGGACTGACCATCCTGATCGCGGCCGTAATCAGCACGATAGGCGCTGTTCTGACTGCCGTGGGCGATCCCTTCGCACTGATGCTGATCGGGCGGCTGCTGTTCGGGCTGGGCAATGAAACGCTCTACATTGCCTTGCTGGTTGGCATTGCGCAGTGGTTCCATCGCGGCGGCAGCGCGCTCGCGATTGCACTGTTCTTCTCGATGGCGCGGGTCGGTTCGTACAGCGCCGACAAATCGACCAGCTGGTTTGCGGAGGTCTATGCTGCAGGATGGCAGGCACCTTTATGGCTGGCGGCGGGGCTTACTGCGGTTGGCGTTGTCACGGCCTCGATTTACTTCCTGATTGATCGGCGCATGCCGAATTTGCGCGTGGCGGGGAAGCGGTCTGAGGGCTTCAAGTTGAAAGACTTGACCCGGTTCAGCCGATCCTTTTGGTATATCCTGTGGCTGAACGTGCTGTTTGCCAGCGTCTTTTTCCCGTTCCGTTCGACCTTTTCGATCCAGTATTTTCAGGATGTAAAGGGCATGAACCTAGCCGAGGCAGGAACCGCAAATTCCTATGTTTTTGCGGCGGCAATTTTCGCGACACCGATCGTTGGGCTGGTGGCCGACAGGATCGGACGCCGCGCCACATTGCTGGCCTTCGCGGCGGCCTTGATGCCGCTCGCCTTCGTGCTGCTGGCGACGACGAATTATGGCCTGTGGCTTACCACCATGCTGATGGGTATCAGCTTTTCGGTCATTCCCGCAGTGATCTGGCCGGCAACGGCCATGCTGGTTGAACGAAACCGGGTTGGCACGGCTTTTGGCCTGATCAACATGATCCAAAGCCTGGGCCTTGCAGCAACAAATTTCATCGCTGGCTGGCTTAACGATCTGTACCAGGCCGGACCTGAGAATCCGGCGGGTTACACTCCGATGCTATCGATGTTCGCCGCGCTCAGCTTGGTAGCCCTATGTTCGACAGTACTGTTGTTGCTGCGTGAACGGCGTCAGCCATCCGGCGGTATCGAAGCCCGCCTGATTGGCGAGGACGACCCAGCATTCGTCCGGCATTGACAGCCATATCTTCCAGCAGCGCCAAGGTGCCTCAGCGTCCTCCGAAAAAGGGTCTGGCAGCAACCCGCTATGCGCGTATGGTAGGTATTAGGGCTGATAATAGCTGGCTCGGCATTAAGCTATTCTGAAGGAGCGGGGCATTCCATGAAACCGGCGCAGGAGTTCGATCTTCACGCGATCGAGGTCTTTATCATGACCGTTGAACTGAGCGGAATGTCGCAGTGCGCGGCGCATTTGCAGATCACTCAGTCGGCGGTTTCACAAACCATTGCGCGTCTGGAAGCAAGCATCGGTACACCCCTGTTCGATCGCTCGATGCGGCCATTGGGCCTGACCACAAGCGGCCGCTCGTTGTTCGAACGCGGTAAGCGCCTGCTCGCGCTGGCGCGCAGTACCTACGATGATATCCGCGTTGGCGCCAACCTGCCGCTGGCCAGCCTGACCGTTGCCATGTCGTTCAGTCTGGCCAACCAATTGACCGCAGCGATCCTGGGCCGGCTGGGTGACCGGGCCGAACGGTGGAACATCCGCTCGGGCATTTCACTGGAGCATCAGGGTGAATTCCTGGCCCGTGACATCGATATGCTGCTGACCGGCAGCTTCAATCTTGAGCATCGCGAGAATATCGAGCTGCATCCGGTCTTCGAGGAAGGTTTCGTGATCGCGGTGCCGGCCAGTTACAAAAAGCCGCTACAGGTCGACACCGATCCCAAGGAATTGCCGTTCATCCGGTTCTCGCGGTTGACCGGCATGGGGCAACAGATCGAACGTCAGATCGTTCGGCTCAAGCTTGGCTTTCGGCAAGTTGTCGAAGTCGAATCGTCGCATCAACAGCTTGCCCTGGTCGCGGCCGGGCTTGGCTGGACCATTACTTCGCCGATTTGCCTGTCAGCGGCCCCGGAACTGCTGCGCCAGACCCGGATCGAACCGATGCCGCGCGGGCGTTTTTCAAGAACGGTGCAAGTGGTCGCGCGGGCTGGAGAGCTTGGCACACTGCCGCAGGAAATGGCGCAGGTGTGCGCCAGAGAGCTCAAGGAGGTGACTTTTCCTCCGTTGATCCAGCAAATTCCCTGGCTACAGGAGCAGATCACATGGCACGCCTGAAAGCACTTGCTCCGGTGGTATTCGCCGCGTTGCTGGCCGGGGCTACCAGCGCGAGCGTGGCGCTTGCGCCGAGTGTGCCGGGGATCGATGCGCCGCAATTGGCCCGGCTTGGCCCGCATCAGGTCGGCTTTCGCACAATCATTCTGGAGCACAAGAACCAACCGGACCTGATCGGCGCCGACGCCGCAGCGGGACAGGTTCCACTGCGCACGCGCAGGTTGAAGGTGGATCTTTGGTATCCAGCGAAGGCCAGACCCGGCGCCGCCACGATGACCTATTCGGCCAGCCTGTTTGGAGAACCCCCCCGCCCAAGCGTCCGCTTCAACGTGCGCGGTCTGGCGATTTCAAACGCTAGGCCGGCTGGCCGGGGCTATCCCCTGGTGATCCTTTCGCATGGGTACAGCAATGCCCCGGCGGTGATGACCTGGCTTACCGAGAATCTGGCTTCCAAGGGCTATGTCGTTGCGGCGATCCATCACGAAGATCCCAATCCTTACGTCATCTCGGCTGAACAGCGCGCCGCGCCGAATTATTACCGGCCGGTCGATATTGCCTTCGCTGCCAACGTGCTGCGGCGGCAACTGAATGGACTGATTGATCCCGCGCAGTTGGCGCTGATCGGCTATTCGCAAGGTGGTTACGGGGTCTTGGCCGCGGGCGGTGCCAGCCTTGATCTCAATGGTCCGAGCATGAATCTGGTCGCGGGCGGTTGGATGAAGCGGATTGCGCGGGGCTCGCCGCAAGCGGCTGCAGGCAAGGTCCCAGGCGTCAAGGCGATCGTCGCACTCGCCCCGGCTGGTGGCTTGCCGCGCAGTGCCTGGGGGACCGAAGGTTTGCTGGATATCAGCGCGCCAATGCTGCTGATCCAGGGCGATGCCGATCCCGTCGTTGATTACAAGACAGGCGCACTTGCCGTGTTCGAGAATGCCAAAAACAGCGATCGGTACCTGCTGACTTACCGTCAGGCCGGGCACTCAATCGCGCTTAACCCGGCGCCATTGGAAATGCGCAGCAGCCTTTGGGATATCGACTGGTTCGAAGACCCGATCTGGCGGCAAGACCGGGTCAACGCGATCAACCTGCACTTCATAACGGCATTTCTGGCGACGCACCTACGCGGTGAAGCAAGCATGCGGAGCTTCCTTGACGTGCCGACCGAAAATTCAAGCGAGGGAACGTGGGATGCACCTCCCGGCACGCCGTGGGGCGCTTTTAGCCCCGGCGGCAGCGGGGTCACGCTATGGAAGGGTTTCCAGCGGCGGCACGCGCAGGGGCTAGTCCTGCGCCATGCTGGGTCAAGCCCCTAGCAACTAGACCAGCGATTTGGCCGCCAAGCTCCAGAAGTGGACCATATCTTGGGCATAGCTTAGCGGCACATAGGCCAGGCAGGCGTCATCGCTTTCGACATAAAGCCTGACGCCGACAT
>VFKS01000347.1 GCA_009885425.1 Novosphingobium sp. | reverse complement strand
TGTTCGACCGCGCTTTGACCACGCGCGGGCCGGTTCCCGAACTGCTCGACCGCGATCTGGCGGCGCTGCGCGAAGGCTATGTCCACATGTGGGGGCCGTTCTGGGTAGCGGGACGAGCCTTTGCCGCGCCGACTGAGTTCACTTTGCGGGTGCCCGGGGCTTACCGGGTCGAAGGAGCTGCCCTGCGGATCGATGGTCAGTTGATCCAGCCAGGCAGCGTGATCGATTTGGCCCGCGGGGTCCACCGGGCTGAGCCTTTGGGGCAGACCCGGCTGATCTGGGCCAAGGTCAAGGATCTTCCGGCCGAGCCAGCACCCGGCCCGCCGTGGTTCACTGACTTCTAGAGCCTAGCTCCGTCCGCGCAGTATAGCGCGCAGGCCGAACAACAGATCTCCGGCAATTGAGCCAACCCTTAAGGCCAACACCGCTGCCAACAGCGGCCCCGCAGCAACCGTCGGCCCGGCCAGCGCCAGCAGTGCCGCTTCGCGTACCCCGATCCCGCCGGGCGCAATCGGCACGACGAACCCGGCCAGCCAGGCCAGCAGGAACAGCGCCGCGAAAAGCGCGATGGAAGCTCCGCCCGGCAGCAGGACTGCGCCGACAATGGCGGCAGCGGCGGCAAACCCGGTGAACGCGAGGAATTGATATACGAACGCCCGCAACATTGGATTGCGTCCCAACACCGCCGCGCTCGCAAACCCGGCGCCCAGCAGCCCGGCCAGCAGCGGCTGGGCACTGGCGACAACGCAGCATCCCGCCACGCTGAGGCTGGCGGCGATATGCAGTCCGATTTCCTTCAGGCTTGCCCCGGCCAATTGGCGTTGCGGCAAGCCAGCGCCCGATCCTTCGACCTGGCGGCTGACATATTGGAACACCGATCCCGGCAGATATTTGAGCAGAACGCCCCGGCCATAGATCGCAGCGGCTTGTCTGGCGCCTAGCTGCCCGGCGGGATCGGCCAGCGCCGCCCAGCCGCGCGCCAGCGCCGCATCAGCAGCAACAAACAGCCCCGCCGCTGCCAGCATTGCAGCAGCCAAGGGCCAGGTTGCGGAATTCTGCAATTGCGCCAGATCGAGCCGCCACAGCCGCTCGCCGATGAAACCGATACTCAGCGCTACGGCCCCCGCCCCGCCCCATTGGATCAGGCGGCGCAGCCCCGGCCGCTGATCGAGCAGCGACGCGGTGGATCCGGCCGGCACCGCTTCAGGCATGCAGGATGCTGCTGGCATCGGGATAGGGGACGCAATAGGAGCGACCGTAATTCCAGTCCTCTTTCAACCCGCAACCGGCAATGGCTGCGCGGTAGCGGCGCCGGGCGGAATCGTCGAACAGCACAATTCCATCCGGCTTCAGGAACGGAATGGCCTGCGCCAGGCACTCCACGCGGCGGCGGCCATCGACCACGATCAGGTCAAACGCCCCGCCTGCTTCTGCAATAGCGCCGATATAGCCCTCGCCCTCAAGCTCGCGGTGCCACAGCGTGACATTGCGGTGATCAGCAATCATTGGCCCCAGCGCGCCGTGCCAGCCGGCGTGATGCTCAACGCTGATGACTTCACCAGCACGGCGCGCCAGCCAGGCGGTGCTGGCACCGGCGCCATACTCAAACACCCGGGCATCCGGGCGC
Source organism: Novosphingobium sp. (assembly GCA_009885425.1). Lineage (GTDB taxonomy): Bacteria > Pseudomonadota > Alphaproteobacteria > Sphingomonadales > Sphingomonadaceae > Novosphingobium. The sequence continues at coordinate 2,372 of VFKS01000347.1, read as the reverse complement.
GCGGCGAGGAAGCGTTCGACTTTGCCGGTCGCGGCGACATTCCACCATGGGCAATCGAGCGCAATCATCCGCTTTGGTTGATGGATCGCCAGCAGCGAAGCCAGCCACCGGCGCATGCTGGCGGCATCGGCATTCTTGGCCTGCACGGCATAGGCCTCCAGCTGGGGCAGCGCGGCAAGGGCTTGAACGCCCGTCGAATAAAGCTGTTTTGCTGCCTGCATGATACCCGTTCCACCTTCTCTTACCCGTCTGGCTACTGCTGCGCCGTTAACATCCGGCTAACGATAACCCGCAAGGTCCCGGTCACTCTTTCCAATCCGGTTTGCTGACCGGCATTAGGAAATAATCAAAGTTTCCGTCTTATTCACCATTTCGATAAGCCCACTGGTATCCATACCGGGGGCAGAGTGACCTGTGAATTCGGGGGATTTAGGCACGATGAGCGCTTTTGGCCGACGCAATGGAGCAAATGGCATGGCCCCCGGGGCCCGGCCGCAATTCGGCGTAGCCCGCCCGATGAAGGGTGGGTCCGAGGCTGCCAAGAGCGGATCCCAGTCGTTTGGTGGTGAGCAATTCCCGCCGCTTCCCGGTGAAGAAGCTGGCCAGCTGCCGCCGATGGACGGTGGGCCGGGCGGTCTGAAATCCGATGCCATGTCCCGCCTGGCCGACCGTGTGAACGGGGTGTCGGAGGGCAATTACCAAGCTGAAGGCTTCGAAGCATCGGTCCACAAGATCAAGGAACAGGTGCTCCCGCGCCTGCTCGAACGGGTCGATCCTGAAGCGGCGGCGACGCTGACCAAGGACGAGCTGTCGGAAGAATTCCGTCCGATCATCCTCGAAGTGCTGGCCGAACTGAAAGTTACGCTGAACCGCCGCGAACAATTCGCGCTGGAAAAGGTGCTGATCGACGAGCTGCTTGGCTTCGGCCCGCTCGAAGAACTGCTCAGCGATCCAGACATTTCGGATATCATGGTCAACGGCCCCGATCAGACCTACATCGAAAGGAAGGGCAAGCTGACCATTGCCCCGATCCGGTTCCGGGATGAGGCGCATCTGTTCCAGATCGCCCAGCGGATCGTTAATCAGGTCGGCCGCCGCGTCGATCAGACCACTCCGCTGTGCGACGCCCGTCTGAAGGACGGCAGCCGCGTTAACGTCATCGTTCCGCCGCTGTCCTTGCGCGGCACTGCGATCTCGATTCGTAAGTTTTCAGAAAAGCCGATCACCATCGACATGCTGAAGGACTTCGGCTCGATGAATGAAAAGATGGCCACCGCGCTCAAAATCGCTGGGGCCTGCCGGATGAACATCGTCATTTCGGGCGGTACCGGTTCGGGCAAGACCACCATGCTCAACGCCATGTCGAAAATGATCGATCCGGGCGAACGCGTGCTGACGATCGAAGACGCCGCCGAACTCCGCCTGCAGCAGCCGCACTGGCTGCCGCTGGAAACCCGCCCGCCGAACCTGGAAGGTCAAGGCGCGATTACCATCGGCGATCTGGTCAAGAACGCCCTGCGTATGCGACCTGACCGGATCATTCTGGGCGAAATTCGTGGTGCCGAATGCTTCGATCTGCTCGCCGCGATGAACACCGGCCACGATGGTTCGATGTGCACCCTTCACGCCAACAACCCGCGTGAATGCCTCGGCCGTATGGAAAACATGATCCTGATGGGCGACATCAAGATCCCCAAGGAAGCCATTTCGCGCCAGATCGCCGAATCGGTCGATCTGATCGTGCAGGTGAAACGTCTGCGCGATGGTTCGCGCCGGACCACCGAGGTAACCGAAGTGATCGGGATGGAAGGCGATGTGATCGTCACCCAGTCGCTGTTCAAGTTCGAATACCTGGATGAAACCGACGACGGCAAGATCATCGGCGAATTCCGCTCGTCGGGCCTGCGCCCCTATACGCTGGAAAAGGCGCGGATGTTCGGGTTTGATCAGGCCTATCTTGAGGCCTGCTTGTAACTTTAGACCCTTCCCTTTTTCGACGAAGGTCGCAAATGGGAGGATCAATTTTGTCCATTCTTTCCGCCCCGAACACCACACCAAACGGGCTGTGAAACTCTGTGACCTTTCGGCTCATGGGGCGTCTTCGCCTTGATGCTTCATGGCGCGCTGAAACGGGCCAAGAAACGCTGAATTGTCGACTTTTTGGGCAATCGCAACGCATTCACCGCGCCACACCACCGGCTTGATCCGGCCCGACAGCGCGGCTTGCATCCGCTCTTGAGCTGTCAACTTTCGTGCTGACCTAGCGCAGCCCAATACAGCATCCCAGCTATCGGCAAAGCTCGCACCGCCGGGGTGCTTGCGCAATTGATAAGCGGATTCGCGCGACATCCCGGCCTTCCGCGCCGCAGCCG
>VFKS01000368.1 GCA_009885425.1 Novosphingobium sp. | reverse complement strand
CGGCCCGTGCAGCATCGGCAAGCCGGTGGGCGAAGGCGATTTCGGCGGTGAGTTTCATCAATCCCACAGGCTCGAAACCGAGCTTTCCTCGGCAATCCGCTGGATCGCTTCGCCAATCAACGGGGCGATCGGGAGAATCCGGATCTTGGGTGAGGCCAGCGCGGCTGCGGTTGGCTGGATCGAATCGGTGATTACCAGTTCGGTGAGCGCCGAGGCGGTGACCCGTTCAACCGCCGTGCCCGAGAGCACCCCGTGAGTCAGATAGGCGGTCACGCTTTTCGCGCCGGCATCCATCAAGGCGCCGGCCGCGTTGCACAGCGTGCCGCCCGAATCGATGATGTCATCGATCAGAATGCAATCCCAGCCTTTTACATCGCCGATGATGTTCATCACCTCGCTGCTGCCGGGCTTGTCGCGGCGCTTGTCGACGATTGATAGCGGCGCATCGTTGATTCGCTTGGACAGCGCCCGGGCCCGGACCACCCCGCCAACGTCGGGTGAGACCACCATCAGGTTATCGCCCCCGGTGCGTCCCAGGATGTCCGCTGCCATCACTGGCGCGCCATAGAGGTTGTCGGTCGGAATATCGAAAAAGCCCTGGATCTGCCCGGCGTGGAGATCAACCGCCAGCACCCGGTCGGCGCCCGCCTCGGTGATCAGGTTGGCGACCAGTTTGGCCGAGATCGGCGTGCGCGGGCCCGGTTTGCGGTCCTGCCGGGCATAGCCGAAATATGGCACGACTGCGGTGATCCGTTTGGCCGACGAACGGCGCAGCGCATCGATGCAGATCAGCAGTTCCATCAGGTTGTCATTGGCCGGGGCGCTGGTCGATTGAATCACGAAGACATCTTCGCCGCGGACATTCTCATGAATCTCGACGAACACTTCATCATCGGCAAAGCGCCGGACGTCAGCTTTGGTCAGCGGCAGGTCAAGATAGTCCGCAATCGCTCGCGCCAGCGGCAGGTTCGAATTCCCGGCCAGGATCTTCATGTGTGGTGCCCTTCCCCGCGCGATTCAGCCCAAGCCGGGCCTTAGCGAGGGACGGGGGGATTGCAAGCCGGGCCGGCGTGGGAAAGTGTGGATCAGCTTTTGTTGCGGTGCTCGCCCGATACCCAGCGGACCGTGCCGGTGCTGGCGCGCATCACGACGGTGTGGGTGGTGATAACCCCGCCCTTGAGTCGCTTGACGCCTTTCAGCAGCGAGCCATCAGTGACCCCGGTCGCGGCAAAGATGCAATCACCCTTGGCCAATTCGTCGCGGGTGTAGATCTTGTTCAGATCGGTAATCCCCCACTTGCGGGCGCGGCCGCGTTCATCGTCATTGCGGAACAGCAGGCGGCCCTGAAACTGACCACCAACGCAGCGCAAGGCAGCTGCGGCCAGCACGCCTTCGGGCGCCCCGCCCGAACCCATGTACAAGTCGATCGTGGTTTCGGGATTGGTCACCGCAATCACGCCTGCCACATCGCCATCGCCGATCAGCACCACACCGCAGCCCAGCCCGCGCAGTTCGGCGATCAGTTCGGCATGGCGCGGGCGGTCGAGCACGCAAACGATGATATCATCCGGGTTTACGCCCTTGGCCGCGGCCACAGCCTGCACATTTTCGGTCGGGCTCTTGGCCAGATCGATGATCCCTTCAGGATAGCCGGGGCCGACCGCCAGCTTGTCCATATAGACATCAGGCGCGTTTAGCAGGTTGCCCTCTTCGGCCACGGCCAGGACCGCCAGCGCATTGGGACCAGCCTTGGCGGTAATCGTGGTGCCTTCCAGCGGATCGAGCGCGATGTCGATCTTGGGACCGGTGCCCTGCGCCGAGCCGACCTTTTCGCCGATGAACAGCATCGGCGCTTCATCGCGCTCGCCTTCGCCAATCACCACAGTGCCGTCCATCGCCAGCTCGTTCAGCGCGGCGCGCATGGCTTCGACCGCAGCGGCATCGGCGGCATCTTCATCGCCCCGGCCCACCAGCTTGGATGCCGCAATCGCCGCAGCTTCGGTAACACGGACCATTTCGAGCACCAAAACGCGGTCGAGCACCGGACTGGGCGGGGTGGTAGGCTTAGTCATGGCGCTGGGAAGGCTCCTTGAATTGGTATGTGCCTTGAATAGGTATGTGGACGCGCGCTTAGACGGGTGCGGTGCCGCTGTCGAGTAGTCACCGGCGGGCCCGCCGTTCAGCCGCGATTAAGCGCCCGGCCGCTCCCTGCTGCGGCTCTGGAGGAGGTGTGGGTGCGCGCGGTGCAAAGGATAGTCCTGGGCTTGGTCATGGTGCTGGCGCTGCCGGGGCCGGCCCACGCCCAAAGCGATCCGGACGCGCTCGACGTCAAAGTGGCCGAGCGGATTGATCAGGCCAAGTCCGTCTATGGCGTCCCCGATCCGCGGCTGCGCTGTCGCCCCACGCCGGGCAGCGACGAAATTGTGGTCTGCGTCGATCGCGGGGAAGATCAACGAGTGGATCGCGGTCCGCCCGATCCCAATTCGCTCGAGGGCCGCCGCGCGCTCAATGGCGGGGTGCCCCGCGCACCGCAGTTCGATCGCGGATCGTGCAAAGGCCAGCCCGGCTGCATCACCGGCGGCTGGGCACCGCCACCGGTCTACTATGTCGATGTCACCGCCCTGCCCGAAGCCCCGCCCGGCTCAGACGCCGACAAGATCGCCAAGGGTGAAGTGCCGGCGCCTTAATCGCCCAGGATTTGCAGCACCAATGGCGGTTCGGCCAGGCTTTCGGATCCTTCGAGCAGCTCAACCGCCTTGCTGACCGCGCTTTCGGGACCTTCGTGGGTGACCATCGCGACCATTACCTCACCCGCATCTCCGGCCCGGCCCTTCTGGATCAGGCTCTCGATCGAAACCCCGGCATCGCGCAGCGCGGCAGTGATCTCGGCCAGAACGCCGGGTCGATCAGCGGCCATGAAGCGGATATAGGCCCGACTGATCCGGTGCCCGGTCTCCGACTGATGCAGCTCTTCGAGTTCGCCCACAGGTACTGAAAAGGCATTGCCCAGCTCGCCCCGCGCGATGTCGATCAGATCGGCGACCACGGCGCTGGCGGTCGGGCCATCGCCAGCTCCTGCACCCTGAAACAGCAGGCGGCCCGAGAAGTCGCCCTCAGCCACCACCGCATTGGTCGCACCGTCGACGTGGGCGAGCGGATGGTCGACCGGGACAAGGTGCGGCTGGACGCGCTGAAACAGCGTCTTGGCGCCGTTCTGGCCATCGGTCTCGGCCATCCCGATCAGCCGGATGACATAGCCCAGCGCGCTGGCCTGGGCGATATCTGCGGCGCGCAGCCGGGTGATCCCAGCGGTCTCGACCGCAGCGAAATCGATCTTCGAGCCAAAACAGATCGCCGCGAGGATCGACAGCTTGTGCGCGGCATCGGTGCCTTCGATATCGAATGCCGGATCGGCCTCGGCAAAACCCTTGGCCTGCGCTTCGGCCAGTACATCGGCAAAATCGCGGCCGGTGTCTTCCATAACGGTCAGGATGTAATTGCAGGTCCCGTTGAGGATGCCATAGACCCGCTCGATCTCATTGGCCGCAGCGCCCTCGCGCAGCCCTTTGATCACCGGGATCCCGCCCGCCACCGCCGCTTCGAATTTCAATGCGACTTTCTGGTCTTCGGCCTTGGCGGCGAGCTCCAGTCCGTGGTGCGCAATCATCGCTTTGTTCGCGGTGACCAGCGCCTTGCCGGCCTCGATCGTGGTCCTCGCCAGCGCCAGCGCAGGACCGTCTGAGCCGCCAACCATCTCGACCACCACGTCGACATCGGGGCGCTCGCCCAGGATCACCATGTCGTCTTCCCAGGCATAGGCTGAGAGGTCCACACCGCGCGAACGGCTGCGATCGCGGGCCGATACGACGGTAATCTGGATCGGCCGTCCGGCCCGGCGTGCGATCAGCGCAGCATTGGCCTCGACTAGCCGGATCACTCCGACCCCGACGGTCCCCAGTCCAGCAAGTGCAACGCGCAGTGGTTCGGCCATGATTGCCCCCTTCTTGCGGCGGGCCTTAAGCGGCAGGCCCACGGGGGGCAAGTGGCTCGGAGAGCAAGGGGCCTATTTGCGGCTGCGCGGACACGAACCCAATTGTTCGATTACGAACCGGTAATCGCGAGCTGCGGCGCTGCGATCATTCGCTGTTGACGAGATAATGGCCTCGGCAGGCAGTTGGGGGGGCAAGAAGCAGGCCAGCCGGTACCAGGCCAACGTATCGCGGCGGGGCGGCGCGGCGTCACCCGCCACCACTTCGGAGAAGGATACTGACCAGCGCGGCGGCACGCCCGGCTGGCGCGCAACTGTGATCGCTGCGGGCTCGCCATTGGCGGTTGAGAGGAACAGCTGGGTTTCGCCCGACCCGGCCAGATCTCCGCCGACGTGGATCGCCTCGCGCACTCCGGTCACCCGGTGCGGCGCAGCGGGGGTGTAAAATTCCTTGATGATTCCGCGCAGCCGGCCATCGAACAATGGGTCCCACAGGATCTGGGCATCAGGCTTGACCAGCTGCAGCTCGCCCGGGCGGCCCGGCACCGCCCGGGCAAACAGCACAACGCTCTTCTTCTTGAACGGTGCCGGTTTGCCCTTTGCATCGAGCGGCAGATCGACCAGATAGCGCAGCGCCTCGCCTACCGGAGCCGAACCCGCGATCACCGCTTCAGTCCGCGCCTCGACATAGAACCGGCCCCATCCGGCG
>VFKS01000352.1 GCA_009885425.1 Novosphingobium sp. | reverse complement strand
TCCTGGTTCCGCGCCCCGGCGTGACGGCCAAGATCTCGCTGCCGCTGGCCCCGACCGGAGAGATCGAAGCCATCTTGCTTGGCGCCGATGGCGAGCCGCGCGGCGGGGTTTCGGTCGAGCTGGTCGATACAGCTGGGCGGGTCGTGTTGCGCGGGCAGAGCGATTTCGATGGCTATCTGCTGTTCGATTCGGTGCCCTATGGCAGCTACCGGCTGCGGCTGGCCGAGACCAGCGCCGCAGCCTTGGGTGCGCGGCCGGAATTGTCGGGTGCGCTGAAGATTGATCGGTCTCAGGCGTCTTTGCGGCTGGGCCGAATCCGGATCGAACCCGGCCCGCCTCGACCCGAACTGGCCCCGGCCATCATCGCCAAAGCCGATTAATCGCGCGATTAAATTCCAGTTGACCGGCTGGGCGTGTGGGCTTTACCCCTGCTTTCAATTCCAGCGCGCAAAAGGAACCGCCATGTCGCTCGATTCGCTGGCCCGCACGGCCTATAACGAAGATCACGAAGCTTTCCGTCAGACTGTCCGGCGCTTCATGCAGGAACAGATCGCGCCGCATCAGGCCGAATGGGCCGAGGCCGGGATCGTCCCCAAAGCGATCTGGCCCAAAGCGGGCGAGCTTGGCCTGCTGTGCCCGACCGTGCCCGAGGAATACGGTGGGCTTGGCCTTGATTTCGGCTACAACGCGATCGTCGATGAAGAGACCGCTTATTATGGCGGCGTGACCACCGGGTTCTCGCTGCAATCGGATATCGTCTCAAACTATCTGATCGCCCACGGTTCCGAAGAGCAGAAGCGCGAGTGGCTGCCCAAGCTGGTTTCGGGCGAAGTGATCACCGCGATCGCGATGACCGAGCCCGGCACCGGATCAGACCTGCAGGCCATGCGGACCACCGCAAAGAAGGACGGCAACCACTATGTCATCAACGGCAGCAAGACCTATATCACCAACGGCCAGAACGCCGATCTGATCCTGGTCTGCTGCAAGACTGACAGTGACGTCCAGCCAGCCTGGAAGGGCGTTTCGATTGTCTTGGTCGAGGCAAACCGCGAAGGCTTCAAGCGCGGCCGCAACCTAGACAAGATCGGGCAAGATGAAGCTGATACCTCGGAGCTGTTCTTCGAAGATGTCCGGGTGCCGATCACAAATTGTCTGGGCGAAGAAGGCCAGGGCTTCATCTATTTGATGAGCGAGCTGCCGCAGGAGCGCCTGTCGATTGCCGTATCGGCCCAGGCCAGCGCGCAGAAGGCGTTCGACATGACGGTCGAATATACCCGCGATCGCAAGGCCTTTGGCAAACCGATCCTCGATTTCCAAAATAGCCGGTTCGTGCTGGCCGATCTCAAGGCCAAGCTGCAGGTCGGCTGGGCGCACCTTGACTGGGCGCTGACCCGCCACCTCAAAAAAGAGCTGACCCCCGAAGAAGGCGCCGCGGCCAAGCTGTGGCACACCGAGCTGCAGTGGGAGATGATGGACAAGTGCCTACAGCTGTTTGGCGGAGCTGGTTACATGAACGAATACCCGATCGCCCGGATGTGGCGCGGGGCGCGCGTCACCCGGATCTTTGGCGGGACCAGCGAAATCATGAAGGAACT
>VFKS01000266.1 GCA_009885425.1 Novosphingobium sp. | reverse complement strand
GTGGCGCGGAGATCTGGGCGCGCAAGTGCGGCTCACGCTCCCGCGCGATGCCGCAGTCGAAAAGCTCTTCCCGCCCGAAGCGCCCGATCCAGCCCGCGCGCTGGCGCTGTATGTGGCAGTAGGGCTGGACGGCCTGGAAGGCGCCGAACAACCCAGCTCAGAGCAGATCACCACGCTGATCACCCCGGTTGCCACCGTGCTAGCCGCGCTTCCCACAGGTTCCGTTCGGGCGGAGTCGGGAGTTTGGGAATTTACGGCAACCGATCTCGATCTGGCGCTTTCGGTAATCGCCCGGTTGCTCAGCATCAGCCCCGCACCGCCCGCAATCGGCGCCCATCTGGCGATTTCGACGCTGGTCAAGGATCCGGCCAGCGGTACGTTGGTGCCCTATGGCCCGGCCCCGGACCTGGCCCGGCAATTGCTGCAGCTGGCCCCGGCCGGTCTGGCACTGGCCAGCGATGCCGTGGCTGTCACGCTGGCGGCCCGCCCACCGGGCGCGCTACGCAGCGAGCTCTACCTGCCCGACGAGCGAGAACTGGGCGGCACAATCCATGCGCTGCTGGCCAGCGGTCAGTAAACCAGTTCTTCCAGCCGGTGCGGTGCGACGATCTGCAGGCCGCCTTCAACCCGCTTAAGCACACCGCGCTTTTCCAACTGCGAAACCGTCCGCGAAACCGTCTCGCGGGTTGATTGCACGGTGATCGCGAAATCGGAAAACACTGGCATTGGCCGGATCGTGCGATCATCGCTGGTTCCTGCGCTGCGCAGCAGCTCTGCCGCGATTCGCCCGGTGGCAGAGAGCATCGCCGCTTCAACCATCCGCCGCCGCATCGTCGCCAGCCGCCCCGACAGGTGCCGGGTGATCGCCACCCCGACGCAGGAGTAGCTTTCCATCAGCCGCACAATCGCGCCGCTGGCAAAGTGTGCGCCCGCGCCGTCGCTGGTCGCTTCGACTTGCGCATGGCCGGCGTCCGATCCTACCAGATCGCCATAGAAATCGCCCGGTGCGATCGGCAGCAGCACCATTACTGCGCCATCGCGGCCATAGGCCACCTCTTGCGCCGCGCCGCGGGTCAGCAAGGTGGTTTCATCGCGATCGGGCAGCGGCCACAGCATCGCGCCGCGTGGGTGGCTGTCTGCACGGGAAAGCGCAGCAATTGTCCCGGCCAAAGCCTCACCGCAGCCGAAGGCGCTGCGGATAACCGCCAAAGTCTGCCCCGGATCGTCACCTTGCCCCATTGCGGTGATGCTAGCAGCGCAGTCTGCCCCTGAAAAGCGCGATCACCAGCGCATTTTTGGCCTCAGGCGCATTATGGTGAATCGGATCATTCGATCAGTTGGGCCGGACAAGGCCTTGGCGAACACCAGAAATTGATCCCGACCAGAACCAAATCTGCGGTTTGCAGCTAAGTCCGCGTTAACCTTCTCGAGTGACCGGGCATTGAGGTTGACGTGGCATTTAGCATCTCGACGAAATTCGGGAGGTCCACTGATGAAACTCTTCAAGCTCGGGCTGGTTGCGGCCACCCTTACTGCTACACTCGCCCCAGCCAACGGCTTTGAGCCTTCGGTCGCGGTCGGTGCGCAACAGTTCACGATCGGCGTGGTCGGCTATGTGCCGGTGATCTGCCGGGCCAATGTCGATTCCAGCATGGTCGCTCCGGTGGCCGGAACGGTCTCGCTCGGCACGCTCAATGAATTCTGCAACAGCCCCAGCGGCTATCGCGTTGTGGCTGACTATTCGCCGGCTCTGGTCGGATCCAAGCTGCTGATCGACGGGGTCGAAGCCCCGCTCAGTGAAAGCGGTTCGGTGGTGATCGCTGAATCGGATCAGGCCAATATCGCCAGCCGTGCGGTTTCACTGGAACTAGCCAAGGATGGCCAGACCGGATCGCTCAGCTTCCGGATCGAACCGCGCTAAACCTGCGTAGTTGCTCCAAACGAAGCGGCCCGCCTTTCCGATCTGGAGAGGCGGGCCGTTTTGCATCCAAAGCCTGACCGTTCAGGGGACTGTGTAGTTTCCGCAGATGTCGGACGAAACCGTGGAATAGGCCAGCGGGGTCACCGTTACCGTCAGGATGTCGGTATAGGTAGGCGATGGGTTCTTACCCTGCCCGCCGTCGATCAGGGTCGCCTGGATCGGCAAGGTTACCCCAGCCGTGGCCAACCCAGCCCGCTGACAGGTATGGTTGATTGCAGTCGTATTGGTGGGACTGCGGGTATCACCCAGGAACTTCAGGCTGTAGCGAACTTCATCGCCCACCGTTACCGCGCCGGGCTTCTTCATCTTGTAGCCGTTCTGCGATGTCAGTTCGACCGAATAGGCGCCCGAGCTTTGCACGAAGATGTAGTTGGACGGATTGGTCCGAACCGGGCTTAGCGGTACTGGAGGGATATTGCCGATCTCGCCAAAGGCCAGGTCAGTCCCGGCATAATAGGTCCGCAGCGCCGAAAGCACCGTCACCGGGAACACCACCGCATTGGCAAATGTGCCGGTATTGGTCGCGCCGTTCGATTGCCCGCCCTGAATGTTGCAGGTGAAATAGGCATCAAACGCCAGGTTCTGGACCGCATTGAGGTTCAGGTTGGCTGGCAGGCTGACGGTAAAGTTGACCTGCGCCGTATCTGAAGCAGCATTATTGCCGGTGAAGTTGATCTCAAGATAACGGTTACCGCCGGTCGGCGTGCCATTGATCGGATTGAGCGGCAGGGTTGGGAACGGGCCGTTGTAATTATGGAAAATGTTGAGGCCGATGCCTTCGATTGCAGCTTGCCCAACGACACTGCTGGCAACGATCGATGATCCATCTGCCGCTGCTCCGGTCGTCCCGTTGGCGCGCAGGTAGAAGTTGACGATACGGGTATCGCCGCCGCCAGATGTGTTGACCCGGGTCAGGTTGACCGTGATGTTGGTGCTGGCCAGCCCGCTCGGGTTGAACGGATCGTAAACCACTGGCGCCGCCGAAGCGCTGCCGGTGACCCCGCAGGGCGAATTCTGCGCCTGCGCGCTGGTGGCCATGCCGGCGGCGGCAATGCCGACCGCGATGGCAAAGGTTCGGACAATCTTGGCTAGACTGGACATCGTTTTCATTCCTTCACCGGCGTGATCTCACCAAGGCGCACAACACCTTCGGCATCTTCCGGAATGGTAATCAGATAGACGGATTTCTTCGCGTCAAGCATTTCGATTCGCCACTGTCCCGGAGCGAGACCAGTGGCGCCGAAACGGCCCTGACGGTTGGTGAACATGGTCACAGCCGGACGCTCCGGATGAGCCAATTCGATGGCCTTGCCCGAAATCAGACCGATCGGTTGACCATCGATATCGAGCATCGTGCCCATCGCGGTAACGTGATAATCGGACCCAACTTCAAGCATATAGCCGCTACGATAACCCGGGAACAGCTTGAACGAGCCCTGCCCGATATCGACCCCGGCTGGGGCGCCTTCGGCATCAACCGTGACCACCCGCTCCGAATAGGACGACAGGCTCGGCATCGTCGCCTCACCCATCCTGCCGGTATTCGCAGTGTAGCCATAGGGGCTGGGTTCGACCACCACATTGGCGCCCTTCAGGCTCTTGTGCGGTTTGACGATGGCAAAACTGTCATAAATTGGCCGCCCGACCGAAACTTCGCCGCCGGCAAAGGCGATCGAAGTGCCCAGGCGGAAGCTGGTCCGCTGGCTGGTGCTATCACCAAAGTCGCCGGCGAACGAACCGAAGTGGCTGATGCCCAGTTCGGCCCGGTTAGTGAAGTAGTTGGCGTTCAGCCCTACGTTTGAGCCAAAGTCCGAGCGTTCAACATCAGCGGTCACGTTATAGCTGCCGACCCCGTTGCCATGGTACGTCTGGTACGAAACCCGCGCGCGGTTATCGCGCGTGTCGTATTCGCTGCGGACGCTGGAATTGCGCCCGAACCGGACCGTCAGCGTCATGAACCCGCTGAACTCGTCGCCGCGGCTGTCTTCGGTGTAGCGGGCTTCGGCGCTCAACGTCGCACGCGGCGAAATCCGCCAGCCGCCGACCAAGCTGTAGTTGTGGACATCGGGGTTGATCCCGCGCCCTTTGGAGAAACGCCCATTGGCGCCCATGTAGAAATTAGGGCTGAAGGCATGGGTATAGCCGCCGCCGACTTCGTATTGGTACTGATTATCAGCCAGGAAGAAGGTGACCGGAGCAAACCGGCGGCTGCGGTGTTCGACGAACAGGTTGAACGTATCGGCCTGTCCATCGCTGTGTTGCAGGATCCGCTGGAAAGTCGCTTGCAGCGCGAAACCATCGCCGAACCCATCGGTGTGGCTATAGGCAAAGTTCGTTCCGAACGAGCCGATCGGCGTGCCGAACATCGCCTCGATCCCGGCCATCTGGACAAAGTCGTCAGCCTGAAAGTTGGCCCCCAGTGTGACATTGTCGCTCAGCCCGCGGCGATAGAACCCGCTGACGATCCATTCGTCGCTATAAACCGGGCCGTGCGCCCCAAGCGGTGCCTTGACCCCGGCATAGAGCCCGAATTCGTCCAGCCCTTTAGCCAGCTGGGTCTGATCGAGGAAAATGTTGAACCGCAACACTTCGGTGCGCCCGGTATCGTCGAGCACATTGAGCCGAATGTCGTTCCCGCCCTGTGCAAACGGGAAATCGCGCAGGTTGTAATTGCCTGGCGCCAGTTGCAGGCGGCGGACCTGCTGGCCGTTGATGATGACTTCAACCGTCGAGGGACGATCGAGCCGAAAGGTCCGGTCACCGCGCGGGCGGATGATCTGTTGCGGGTTGAGCACCGAATAAGACCGGAAGATCGAGATCCCGGCAATATCCGGCGCGGCCTGAAAGCCGCGGCCCTGGGCCTCAAGATCGCCCAGCGTGAAGCGGACGACGTTCTTGGTATCATCATAGACGTACCGCGAGCCGAGCCGCTGGAAATCGACCCCATTGGAACCCGGCGTATAAATCGCGTCGGTTTCAAGCACCACGCCTTTGAGATTCACCGCGCCATTGAGCAAGAAGAGTGGGGCCTGAAAACCCGTATCCGGCCCTTCCTCATACAGATCGACCGACCCGCGGATGTTGAGGTAGGCGCTGTAATCGCGCTGCGGAACAAATGTCCCGATTGAGGCGCGATCGAGCGCTGAGACCGACAGACGTCGGGCCGCGCGCTTCTCTACCGGAATCATGAAGCGCAGTTCGAGCGTACGTGGATCGTAATCGACGGAGATCCCGGCCGGGGCCAGGTCAGCCGGACCAATGTTGGCCTTGCCCGCCAATGTGGTGCGAAGGCTCGACATGACATCGGGGGCGAGCAGCGGATCAAGCAATTGCAGCGCGCGATCAGTCGGGAACGACAAGGTGTCATCCGCGCCGATCGTCAATGGCATATCACCGAGATAGGCCGCGCCGTCCTTGGCCGGAACGGTCAGGATAATTGCCTTGCCGGTCGGATTGAGCCGCTGCGCCCGCGCCGCCGGAGCGGACGGGCTGACACTGGTCCCCTGATCGCCCGCATTCGCGGCACCGGCATCCTCAGCCAGCGCAGGCGTAGCCAATACCAGCAGGCTGGCGCCGAGCAGATAGCGGAAACGATTTGCCCCGTAAGTCATGCTTAGTTGTCGAGCGAGAAGCTCGCCTCCACAGTTCCGTCAGCTGACGACAAGACAACCGGAACCACCACACGCCGGGTCTGCCCGCCACCGATCAGGCCAAAGCCCATTGTCTGCTGAATTTCCGCACCCGAATAGGTCCTTGCAAACAGCTGCTTGCCGGCTGCATCCTTGTGGACGATCCGCAGGCTGCCATTGGCCAGATAGCCATGCGCTGGCGAATCATTGGCGACCATCAGCACGGACACCGGCTTGCCATCGGCATTCTTGCCGATTGAAGCTGAAGTGATCGAAATCTGCGGCTTCACCTTGGCCGGAGCGATCGAGACTAGCACCTGGAAGTTGTAGAGGATCTGGATCGCCGACTGGCCTTCGGGCAGCTTCACCGGCAGCTGGGCAACAGTGACGTAATAGTGCTTCGACTTGGCCACGCCCGGATCGCCGACATACTGGACGCGGAAGGTCTGGGTCTGGCCCGGCTCGATGATCGCCTGCGGCGGGAAAACCAGCAGATCGCCCGGATCCTTACCGGTCTGCTTGACCCCTTCGGAGGTGAGCTCAAGCTCTTGCACGTTGAGTTCGACCGGCAGTGGCGTGGCGAAGGTGTTCTCCACCGTCACCACCTGGCTCATCTCGCGCCCGGCGGTCTGCAGGTCGATCACCACAGGCTGGACGGTCATCGCCACTGCGGCCTGGGCCGGCAGCAGGGCCGCACAAAACATGGTTAACGCGTGTCTAAAGCGAGGTTTCACTCAATTTCTCCTGCGACCGGAATGACTTAGTATGACCGAAATTAGTTAGTCGGCTGGACTTCAACAACGATCGAATCGCTGTATTGGCCGGCCACCAGCGGACCGCCACCTGCCGGCGTGGCAATCCGGATGACCATTTCACCCTTGCCGGGCTGAGTGGCATTGATGTTGGCGCTGCGACTGGCGGTATCCAGCTGGACCGACTGCCCGGCCCAATCGAGCCCGACCGAATAGGCCAGAAATTCACGGAACGCTCCGCCGCGGCCGGTTGCTCCGGCGCGTTGCAGGCCGCCATTGGCGCTGCGCAGTTCAACCCGGTGCGAGGCATTGCAGACCACCGGCAAGCTCAGCTCGATCGAACTGGCACGCGGGGCCGCAGTGGTGCCATCAACCAGCTGCGTTATGCTGACCTGGCCGCTCGATGCGCCAGTGTTGCTGTAAGACGCGTTCGCCGCGTTCGATACCGTGGCCGGGCTGATCACGCAGGCCACCGGGGCGCGCGCGGTCAATTCAAGCTTCTGGGTCGCGCGGGTCAGTTCCTGCGCCTGGGCACCGGCTGGCAGTGCCAGCGCGGCCGCGATCAGAATGGGCAGCTTGCGCATCAGCGTGGCTCCAGAAAAATGCGAACCGTATCGACATAGGTTCCGGCGATAACCGGGGCACGGTTCTCTACGTTGGAGGCCCCCTCGGCAATTTCGATCCGCAGATTGAGCTGGCCAGCGGCGGGCGCTGCGACGTTGATCGTCTGCTGAGCAATCCGGCGGGTCTTTGCATCGGCGCTGAACTGGGCATTGGCCAGGCCCCAGGTGACTTGCGCGGTATAGGGGACGGCATAGGCGAACCCGCCCGGCACTTGCGTGATCCGGCCATCGACCGGCCACAACCCGTTGTTGCTGCTTTCAACCCGCACGGCATGCGGGAAATTGCAGACCGCATCAAAGCTGATCGTGGCGCTGGCCGCCTTCACGCTGAGCGTCGAGGGATCAACGAACTGGATGATCCGCAGCGTATCGCCGTCAAGCCCGGCGATATTGACCAGACTGCCCGACTGGATCGAGCCCTGCTGCATCGCGCAGACCTGCGGTACACTGCCGGTGACCGGCATCGTGGTGGTGGCGGTGAGACTTTGCGCGGCGGCCGGAGCGGCGATGAGCGCAAGGGGGATGAGGAGCAGGCTACGCATGGCTCAATTCACCGCCGCAAGAGTGACGGTAACCACCCCGCGGTAAGAGGGATCCCCCACCAGCCGCAGCGAAGCACCGCCCGCGGTGGAGAAGTTGGAAATGGCGACAGTGATGTCCCCAGTGAAAGCAGTGCTGCGCGACTGGGTTGCCGCGGCATTGCTGGCGTTGGCAGTGCTGTAAGTCGCCGGAAGGGCAGTCCAGCCCGCAGCCGATGCCTGATAATGCACCACCCGCGAAAATCCGTTCGGAGCGGCGGCTTGATAATTCTGCGCTTCCAATGGCGTTGCGCTGACCGTGATCGAGCTGCGCGAGGTGCAATAGGAGCCAACCAGCAGCTTGTTCGGCGCGGTCAGATCGGTCCGCAACTGGCCGGTGGTCAGATCGACCAGCACGCCCAGATCGAACGTCCCGTCGCCGGTTAGTGTCCCGCCGAAGCACATTGCCGGAACCGTACCGATGATCCCGACAGTTTTGCTGTCGGTCGATCCGGTGCTTTGGGCCTGAGCCAGTCCCGGCAGCGCCATGGCGGCCAGCAGGGCGGAGAAGATGGCGGCTTGCCTGCGCATCTTTTTAATCCTCATTTGGGAACGCGGCCGGACCCAAGGTCACGACGACAGTTCCGCTATAATTGCCCGCAACCAGGATCAGATCGCCAGGGGCGGTGAAGCTGGACAGGGTCAAGGTGATATCCGCCACTCTGGGCAGCGGCTGGGTTGCCCCGGCGCCGCTGGCCGTAGCGGTGCTACCGTCACGCAGCGCGGCGCTGGTGGCGGTGCTGCCGCCGCTGGCCCAGTTGGTGGCCGTTGCGGTATAATTCACCGCACGGCTGAAACCGGGCTGCGGGGCCGAGGTATCGCTGGAGGTCAAGGCGGTTGCCTGCACAGTGACCACCGAACCGGCAAAATTGCAGTAGCTGGCCGGCAAGGTCACCGTCCGCGGCGCGATCACCGCGATCCGGCCGGTCCGAGGACCGGAACTGGCCGACAGCTGGCCCAAATTGACCAGTGCCGGATTGGGATTGCCGAGGATGCATACAGGGCGCACCTGGCCCTCCACCGCGACCGTTCCGGTTTCGGTAGTCTGCGCGATCGCGCTGGCGGGGAAAGCCGCCATTACGATCAGAGCAAGGCCAAGTTTGCACTTCATCTCGATATCCCTGTTAGTTCCGGTCCAAACGGATCGATCAAGTCGGCGGAGCGACGGTCGGCGTCAGCGTGACAACCACATTGCCGCTATAGGCACCCGCCACCATCAGCCCGTTGCTGGGTGACGAAGCAGACGACAGCGTGACCACGATGTTCCCGCTGAACAGCCCCACCGTCGAAGCCGATCCAGCCCCAGCAGTAAGGCTGCTGTCGTTTGCGCTGACCGATCCGGTGACGGCAGTGGCGGTATAGTCCACCCGGTTGTCAAACCCGGTGGGTGCCGCCGTTGCTGTGGTCAACTGAGTGGTCGTCACAGTCATGGTCGCGGCGGTGTTGTTGCACCACCCTTCCAAAGTTTCGTTCCGCCCGTTGACCTTGCTCACGTCCAGCTTGCCATTGCTGGCCAGCGAAAGCTCGCCCAGCGAAATGGTCTTGTTGGGAACCGTGAACATACAACGCCCGGCAACCGAACCGTTGATATCAACCGTGCCGGTCACCGCGGTCTGGGCCAGTGCAGGACTGGCCAAGAGCGCGATCGGGGCAGCAATAATCATGAGCTTACGCATTTGTCATGCTCCTTAAACGCTGACTTAGAGCGGCGAAACCGTGACGACGATCTTGCCCGAATAGTCGGTGCCCGAAGTCAAAAGCTCGTCGCCGGTGCCGAGGGTGCGCCAGTTGCTAGTGGCAACCACAACGTTGGTGCCCGAAGCCGCGAGGCGCCCACCGAGGGCCTGGCTTGTTGCAGCTGCAGCCGTGGTATCGTTGCTGACAAGCGACGAACCAGTTGTCTTGGTAAAGGTCACGTCAGCCTGATAGCTCACAGTGTTGCTGTAACCGGTCGGAGCGCCTGCGCCCGAGGCCGAAACCAGCGGGTCGGCATCCACGGTCACAGTTGCGTCAGCAGATGTGCAAACCACGTGAGCAGCGATGCCCGTGCCGCCAACGCTGTTGAAAGTGCTTGCCAAAGTGGCGCTGTCCTTAAGCGTTCCATCAGCCTGCGAAAGTTCGCCCATGGCGACATTGGTGCCGAACGTGCTGCTGACAGCGGTTCCGGAGACGACCATGCACTTGGCTGCAACCGAACCGGTGATATTGATCGTACCGGTAACAGTCTGGGCCATCGCAGGCGAAGCAATTGCCGCAGCAGCGGTCATTGCGATCAGTGCAATCTTCTTCATGGTTTTCTTCCTTAGCAATTTGCCGGACTGGCCCGGCGCTTCAATCAAATCCCGGTTGGACCATCCGTCCGGGCTACTCATGTCCGGCTTCCTAGGAAGCCGGTGAAATCGTCACGATCAGGGTGTCGTTGTAAGTGCCTGAAATGAGCACGTCGGGACCGGAATAGGCCGGTGCCGCAACCTGGATGTAGGACCCGCTCAACCCGAACGAACGCGGGATCACAAGGCCGGTGGTCGGCGCTGCGGTGCCCTTGAACGAGCACGGCGAACTGCCAACCGCTTGATCGATTTCAGCCACCGGGCATGCTGCGCTGACCGTACCGCTGTCCGAAGCGACGTTGAGCGACACGGTGTACGGCGCTCTGTTCTGATAGCCGGTGGCGGCCGCGCCACTGTTCTTCAGCGCGCCGTTCTGCGACGAGACCGCAATCCGCCAGGGGGCGGTGCATTCTGCCGTGAACGGCACCTGATCAGACCAGCCGGTCGTATCGATATTGGCGTGAAACAGCGTCGCATTGGGCGCTTGGCCCGTCGCAAAGCCACAGGTGCCGCCTACCGAAGCAGTAACCGGGATCTGGAATATGGCGTTCGCCGGGCCGGGATAGACATAACCGGTCAGCGCAGGGTCGCGGAAATAGGCGGTGATCGTGGCCGACTGGGCCATCGCCGGATGCGCCAAGGTCAGCGCAAATGCGGTTACCGCACTCCGCACCAGCCATTTTGCGCTGTTTCGACCAAGCAACATCACCAAACTCCACACCGCAGGACCTGCCGGGGGATTCCGGGCGGTCTGCATTAAAACTTTTCGGGCGGCCCTATTGCGCAAGCTGTCCGAGATTTTGTTCTCAAGGCGCTTGTCGTTGCGAGGCCAAGTTAACGCAACGACAGGGGGGGATGCAAAGAAGATTCTTGCGCGGCCCTTTTGTTAACAATCACAAGCCGTCGATTCCGTTCAATTTTGCTGTCCATACCATTGGATTTTAGAGATAAAAAATTACCCAAAAAGGTCACTCCAAGACACCATCGTATTTGATGGAATTGGTTAATTTCGCTGGTTAATTGGACATTTCCGTCACAGTTTTTCCGCGACTCGGCAGAGAATCGAAAACGACTCGGCAACGCTCGGCGCTCGCGCTTCAAGATCGGCCCGAAATGGTTTCGCCTTGCCCCGACATCAAGCCTGTGGGAGCGTGGCATGATGCACCGCTGCGAACTTGCCATCCACGGCCATGGGCTGCTCCCCGGTCTGCTTGCCGTGCACTTGCTGGGGCGCGATCCGGGGATATCGGTGCTGCTGCTGTCTGCTGACAGGACGATCGGCGGCGAAGTGCCAGAGCCGGTGGTCGCGGCGTCATTGTCGCCCGCAGCGCTCGATCTGGTTGCACCGTTCGTGGTGATGCGCTGGCCGGGCTACTTTATCCGCCAGGCCGGCGGCGCCCGGCAGCACGACGATGAAGTGCTGCTGCTTGATCCGGTCCAGTTGTGGCTTGAACTGCAAGGCTTACTCTCACCCGATTGTCTGGCGCTGAGCCACGGCGCGCTGGAACAGGATGGTGATCATCTCGGCTGGCCGGGTGACAGCTGCTCGGTCGCCAGGCTGGTCGATCTGGAACCGATGACCCGGCGCGAACAGGCCAGCGAGATCGTCGGGCTCGACGCGGCGCGCGCGCTGCCGCTGCCGGTGCTGGCCGATTTCGATACCGGCGATGACCATTGGAACGTGTTCCAGCATCTGCCGCTGGGCGACGAGCGCGTGCTGGTCCGCAAGTGCCGGATCCTGCACAATGCCGAGGCCGAGCTGACCACCAGCTTTGGCAAGCTGCTCAGCGATCTGATCGCTTATCAGCGTTAGGCGTTCACATCGGCGTAGTGGCTGGGCGGCTGGATCACTTCCATCCGTTCGGCCAGCAAGGGCCGAAAGCTGGGGCGGCTCTTGAATACCGCATACCAGCCCGCCGATTGCTCATGCCCGGTCCAGTCGAGCGCGCCGAGGTAGTCCGCCACCGAGATCTGCGCCGCGGCGGCCAGATCGGCCATGCTCATCGTCGTACCCGCCAGCCAGGGGCGGTGATCGATCAGGTGGTCGATGTAATACAGATGCTCATGCGCCAGCTTCATCGCCTCGCGCAGCACGCGCGAATCCGGCGACTGGCGATAGATCAGCCGCTTCTTCATCCGTTCGTGCAGCATCGGCGCGGTGACATCGCCATAGAAGTTCTCGTCAAACAGCGCGACCAGCCGCCGGATCTCGGCGCGGGTTGTCGCGGTCCCGTTGATCATCGGATTCTTGTCGACTGTCTCTTCGAAATATTCGCAAATCGCCCGGCTATCGACTAAGGTCAGGCCCTTCTCGCTCTCATGCAGTACCGGCGTGCGCCCGGCCGGGTTGAGCGCGAGAAACTCGTCGCGGCCCTCCCACGGGTTCTCGCGCCACAATTCGTAGCCGATGCCCTTCTCGCTCATCAGCAGGCGAACCTTGCGGCTGAACGGGCACAACGGGAATTGGTAAAGCTGCCACATCGCCGTTGCCATGCCGGAGCGTGATTCGCACGTCCACCCATAGCGAGGCAGATCAGGTGCTAATTCAGGTGGAAAACTTTTAGACCCTGTTTCAGTCAGGTGGAAGCATCGTCATCGTGTCAGAAAGCCCGCTGGCAAGGAGCGTGGCGCAGTGCGGGTCGGGAACCCGTGCAAGTCACGCGACGCCGTCCAGCGGGCTTTCTGACACGACCCCGCAGGGGCGGGCCGAATTTGGCCCAGCGCAGCGTTGCTCGTCGGTCACTATGCTATGGCAGAGCTCCCTCCTCGCGCCTCCCGCTGAGCCAAATTCGACTCCGTGCCGGTGCTTCCACCTGACTGAAACAGGGTCTAGTGCCCCTTGAACAGCAGCCCTTCGCGCAGGCCTGCGTTCGATACGATCACTTCGCGCGGGCCGATCTCTGCCACCAGCGCCCATAGCATAGCCGAGGCATGGCCGAGCTGCGCGGCCCGGGCCGAGCTGATCCCCGGCATCGCCGCGAGACGGCGCGGGCCCAGTTCGCGCATGGCTGCCTTGAGCTGGCGCGCGTCTGCTGCGGGAAAGGCAGCGCCCAGCTCGCCGCCGAACAGCTGGACCCGTACCTTGTCAAGCGCGCGCCAGGCGCCGCCGACCAGCAACAGTTGATCCCCCCGGACCGCCTTCAGCCAATCTAGAGGATCCAGCGCAGCCGTTATCGCCCCACGCAATTGCCCACGCCCGCCGGCCCGGATCGCCGCAATCGGCAAGATCCCGAGCGGGAACGAGGCACATTCGAACACTCTGTCATCGGCGATCCGCGCCAGTTCGAGGCTGCCCCCACCAAGGTCGGCGACGAGTCCGTGCGCTGCGGGATGCGAGGCGACCACGCCCCAGGCCGCCGCCTGCGCCTCTTCCTCGCCCGAAAGCAGCCGCGCCGGAAGACCCAGCGCACGGACCTGCTCCAGAAACTGCGCCCCATTGGCAGCATCGCGGACCGCGGCGGTCGCCACAACTTGCAGGCTCTGCGGCCCAACCAGCTTGAGCAGCGCGGTGAAGCGCTTGAGCGCGCCCAGCGCCAGGCTCATACTGCGCTGGTCCAGGCTGCCGCGCGCGACCACGCCCCGGCCAAGCCCGGCGATCAACTTGTCATCATAAAGCACTTTGGGCTTGCGCTTGCTGCCGCTGAACACGACCAAGCGAATCGAATTCGAACCGATATCGATAATCGCGTGGCGGGCAGGTTTCAGCATGCCAGCCGTGGTAGGCTGCGAAAGCGCCCGCGACTAGACCTAGTTGGCGTTATCCATCTTGCGGGCATGGTCCTTGGCGTTCCGCTGCCCTTGGGGCGCCGCATCTTCCAGCACACCGGCAAATTCAACCTGTGCGCAAGCCGGACGCAGGCCGGCGGCTAAACGGTCAGCGCGGGCGCTGGGCTGCATGGATCGGTCAGTCGGCGGTTATGCCGGGGGTGGTGGCGGGACCGATTCGGCCATCTTCAGACAGCCCACCATTTCCGCATCAACCACGCGCGCCGGATCGGCAGCCTTGCCATGGTCGGACCGGATCACTGCGATCTGCGCCATGTAGAAGGACTGCATCTGCTCGGGCGGCATCTTGCGTTCTTCGATCAGCCGCAGCCCGGTAGCAACAAAGAAGTTCCGGCCCAGTTCGTTCAGCGGCGGAAAGCGGTCGGCGCCTGGCACTTTGCTTTTCTGCTCGGCTGCGATCAGCGCGAACAGCGCGGCACAGCGCACCTGCGCGTCGAGATCGGGCAAAGCCGCCGCCTGGCCTTGGCTCTGGGCCATGGCGGAAAGCGGGTTCAAAAAAGCGAGCGCCGCGGCGGCGGCCAGAAGGGTGCGGTTCATACCAGCAGACCTAGCGGCCAATTCCTGAACCGCAACTGTCCTTGATCACAGCGCGATTGACCACCGGCTGGGAAGCGATAAACGTGGCGAATCGCAACCGAAAGAGGAGAGGCGCTGTGTACAGCCACAATATGGTGGGGACGAATGACGTCGCCAAATCGAAGGCCTTTTATGATGCCACATTCAAGGCGATTGGCGGCAAAGAGGGGATTCAGGATGACAAGGGCCGCCTGATCTACATGCACGGCGGCGGACTGTTCTTGGTGACACCGCCGATCAATGGTGAACCAGCCACCCCGGCAAATGGCGGGACGATTGGTTTTGCGATGGAAAACCCGGCGCAGGCCGATTCCTGGCACGCCGCTGGCATTGCCGCTGGCGGCACCGCGATCGAAGATCCACCGGGCGTCCGCGCTGGCGGTTTTGGCGAACTCTATCTCGCCTACCTGCGTGATCCCGACGGCAACAAGCTCTGCGCGCTTCACCGCATGGGATAAGCAATCCGGCATCCATCGGCCCTAACGGCACCGGCCGCGCTGTACCGCGCGATCGGGTGCCGGAAGGGCCGATGGCGCTGGAGCTATCTCTGGCTCAACGTGACAGCAAAAACACCGCGTGTTCAGCGCGCCAGGCGGCCAGCGCCGGATTGGCCAGCTTGTCACCCGACAGGAACCACTGCCCCTCGACCCGGTAGCCTTTGTCAGCCACCAGCTCGCGGAAATCGCGAACGGTTACGTGGTGGATATTGGGGGTTTCGTACCAGGCAATCGGCAGCAGCCGGGTAACCGGCATCCGACCGTTCCACAGCAGGCTGGCCCGCACTTTCCAGTGGGCAAAGTTGGGGAACGAGACAAACGCCTTGCGCCCGACCCGCATCAGTTCGTCCATCACCAGATCGGGCCGTTTGGTGGTCTGCAAAGTCTGGCTGAGAACTGCGTA
Organism: Novosphingobium sp.; assembly: GCA_009885425.1. Lineage (GTDB taxonomy): Bacteria > Pseudomonadota > Alphaproteobacteria > Sphingomonadales > Sphingomonadaceae > Novosphingobium. The sequence continues at coordinate 2,399 of VFKS01000266.1, read as the reverse complement.
ATCGAAAGCCGCATCGGGATAGTCGGCAAGGTCGGTATCGGCATCGCCCTGCATCACCGACAGCCCGCGCGCGACGCACTGTGCCACGCCGTGGGGATCAAGCTCCATCCCGCGCGCGTCCACTCCGCTGTCGTCGCGCAGCGCCGCCATCAGCGCGCCATCACCGCAACCGATATCGAGCACCCGGCTGCCCGGAGCGACATTGGCGGCAATAATCGCGAGATCTGGGCGCAGCGCGTTCATTGGTTCAGGAACCCCGCAATAACCCGGTCCTGCGCAGGCACGTCGAGCAGAAAGCTGTCATGCCCGAACGGCGCGGATAGTTCGACAAAGCTGACTGGCGCGCCAGCCGCGTTGAGCGCGTGGGCGATGATCCGGCTTTCGGTGGTGGGGTATAGCCAATCGGTATCAAAGCTGATCAAACAGAACCGCGCTTTCGCTCCGGCGAAGGCTTCTGCCAGCTTACCGCCGTGCTCCTCGGCCAGATCGAAATAGTCCATTGCCCGGGTGATATAGAGGTAGGAATTGGCATCGAACCGGTCGGTAAAGCTTAGGCCCTGGTGGCGCAGGTAGCTTTCGACCTGAAAATCGGCGTCAAAGCCAAAGGTCTTCTCAACCCGGTCCTGCAACCGCCGCCCGAACTTTTCGGTCAGCCCGGCCTCGGACAGATAGGTGATATGCGCCGCCATCCGCGCGACGGCGAGGCCATCGTCCGGTCCCTTGCCCGCCGGATAGTCCCCGTCCTGCCACTTGGGATCGGCCATGATCGCCTGCCGCCCCACTTCGTGAAAGGCGATGTTCTGGGCTGAATGCCGGGCGGTTGAGGCGATCACCAGCACAGCGCGGGTCCGCTGCGGCCAGTTGGCGGCAAATGACAGCGCCTGCATGCCCCCCATCGATCCGCCGATCACCGCGTGGAGCTGTGCAATCCCCATCGCGTCAAGCAGCGCGACCTGCGCGCGAACCATGTCGCGGATGGTGATTACCGGGAACCGCATTCCCCAAGGCTTGCCATCGTCCGCCAGACTGGCCGGACCGGTTGAGCCCATGCAGCCGCCCAATACGTTGGCGCAGATCACGTAGTAACGATCCGTGTCGATCACTTTGCCCGGCCCGACCGACTTGCTCCACCAGCCCGGTTTGCCGGTGCGCGGGTGGGTGCTGACCACATGCTGATCCATTGTCAGCGCATGGAACAGCAGGATCACGTTGCTTTTGTCTGCATTGAGCGTGCCGATTGTCTCATAGGCAACCTCGACCCGGGGCAGGCTTTGCCCGCCATCCAGCGGCAGCGCACCGGGCAGCACCAGCGTTTGATTGACCAGATTGAGCGCGTTCCCGTTCATGATTGCCGCTTGGGCGAGGCGGAACGGGCTGTCAATTCCCGGCAAGACTGCTAAGGGCCAGCGCGCGATGAACAATGGCCCTGTCCCCAAACCGTGGATCGCTGGAATCCACGCCTATGTCCCCGGCAAAAGCGCCGCTGCGGACGGGCGTCCGCTGGTCAAGCTGTCGGCCAATGAGAACCCGCTGGGTTGCAGTCCGCAGGCGCTGGCGGCGCGCACGGCGGCGGTTCATCCATCGCTTTATCCTGATGGCGATAGCATTGCGCTGCGGGAAGCCCTTGGCGCATTCCACAATATCGATCCGGCCCGGATCATTATGGGATCGGGTTCGGGCGAGCTGCTTTATCTGGCCACCAGCGGCTATGCCGGGCCGGGCGACGAAGTGCTGTTCTCGCAGTTTTCGTTCTCGCTCTATGACATTGTTGCGCGGCGCTGCGGGGCTGAGCCGGTCGAGGCGCCCGCGCACGATTATGGCACCGATGTCGACGCCATGCTGGCCGCGGTCACGCCCCGTACCCGGGTGGTGATTGTCGCCAATCCGAACAATCCGACCGGAACCTATCTGCCGGGATCCGAAATTGCCCGGCTTCATGCGGGCCTGCCCGGCGACGTGCTGCTGGTGCTTGATCAAGCCTATGCCGAATATGTTGATCCGGCAGCTGATGACGGCTCGCTCGGGCTTGCGGCCAGCCAGGCCAACGTGCTGGTCACCCGGACCTTTTCCAAGGCCTATGGCCTGGCCGGAGAGCGGGTTGGCTGGGGCACCGGATCAGCCGAAGTGATTGCAATCCTGAACCGTTTGCGCGGGGCCTTCAACATCAGCAACGAGGCCCAGGCGATGGCGCTGGAGGCACTGGCCGATCAGGACTTTGTCGAACACTCACGCCGCCATAACGCCGAGGTACGCAGCGCCTTCGTTTCCGCGATCGGAGCGCTGGGCAACTACGGCATCAGCGCCGTGCCGAGCGAGGCCAACTTTGTCATGCTGCTGCTCGCTGGCAAGCTGACCGGCGAAGCCGCCTACAAGGGGCTGGCAGAGGCCGGATACATCAC
>VFKS01000497.1 GCA_009885425.1 Novosphingobium sp. | reverse complement strand
TTCACCTTGCGGTTGTCACACGGCTGCGTGATCGTGTTTTTTGTGCTCTCGGGCCTCGTCATCACAGACTCGACCATGCGCCGCCGGACCTCTGTGCTCGACTATGCCATCGCCCGCACGGCACGGATTGTGCCGGTTGCAGTTCCCGCCGTTCTGCTATCGGCGCTGGCCTATGCCGGGATGAAGGCGCTCGATGGCCCGCTGCCCGCAGACTTCGCCGCCAAGGGTGCGCATTCGGTATTGGCCAGCCTGACCTTCCTCAGCCAGTCTCCGTGGCTCGGCGCGCCGAGTTGGGGCAATCAGCCCTATTGGTCGCTGTGTTACGAGGTTTGGTATTACGCGCTGTTCGGTGCCGGGTTCTTCCTGCGCGGCTGGCAGCGGGCATTTGCGCTGGCGGTTATGGTGCTGTTGGCGGGGTTCAACGTGGTGCTGCTGTTCCCGCTGTGGCTGGCCGGGGCCTGGCTCAATCGGTCGGCTTGGGCGCGGAGCCTGACCGCGGGGCAGGGGGTTCTCTATCTGATCGGCTGCGGCGCGATGCTGCAAGTGATCCGGCTGTTTGATTTGAACGCGCTGCTGTGGCTGCGCGGGCAGGTGCCGTTTGCGCTTGGCATGTCGGAATGGGTGCTGAGCGACTATGCCCTGACCGCCGTGGTGGTGGTCGCGCTGGCTGCACTGCGGCCGCTGGCGCACCTCGCATCGGTTTGGCTCGAACGCTGGGAGACCCCGATCCGCTGGGCCGCCGGGTTCTCGTTCTCGCTCTACCTGTTCCATTTTCCGCTGCTCGATCTGCTGGAGCGGTTCGGGCCGGAATTGCCGCCGGGCCCATGGTGGGTGCTCGCGCCGATGGCGGTCACTCTGCTGCTGTGTGCTGGCATCGCGCAACTGACCGAGCGCCGCACGCCGGCGCTGCGGGCCTGGCTGGGGCGGTTGGTGCCAAGCGGGACAGGGGAGTTCCCTTCTGCGCAGATCCCGCCTAAGCCCGCTACATGACCATCACCGCCCTGACCGAAACCGAAATCTCCGCACTGCTATCCGAAGTACCCGGCTGGGCGCTGCGCGATGATGGCAAGGCGATCACGCGCACCTTGAAGTTCGCCGATTTCAACGCGGCCTTTGGCTTCATGACCCGCGTCGCGCTGTTTGCCGATAAGCATGACCATCACCCCGAATGGTTCAACGTCTACAACCGGGTTGAAATGACCCTGACCACGCACGATGCCGATGGGCTATCAGCCCGCGATGCCGCGCTGGCCCGTGCGATCGAGGGGTTTCTCTAGTCTAGCTGCCCAGCGGCTTCAGCGTGTTGCGGGTCATCTTGCGCAGCCGACCCGGCATCCACCGCGCGGCAAAGGCGATGCGGTTGGCGGACTTGCCGACGCGGTTGTGCAGGTCCTTGCCATGGACCGCCTTCCACGCCGCTTCGGCCACTTCGATCACCGGAGTGATTTCAAGGCCAGCTTCAACGACGCGGCTGCGAATGTCTTCGTTGGAACCGGCATTGGGGTTCATGTCGATCAGCGGGGTATCAATGAAGCCCGGCATCAGGTCGCAAACCTTGATCTCGTCGGGCGCCCATTCGGCATCAAGGCATTCGGTGATCGCCCGGACCCCGAACTTGGTCGCGGAATAGACCGAGGCGCCCGGGGTTCCATAAATTCCGGCGGCGCTGGCGGTGTTGAGCAGGCACGAACCCGGCGCGCTGGCCTTCAGCCAGGGATGCGCTGCCTGCGCGCCAAACAGCACGCCTTTGAGGTTGATATCGAGGCAGCGCTCGATCTCTGCGACATTGTTGTCGATCAGGTTTCCACCAAGCGGAATCCCGGCGTTGTTGAACACCACATCGATCCGCCCGCCACTGGCCTTGGCGCAATCGGCCAGCGCTGCGTCCCAAGCTTCCCGGTCACGCACGTCCAGCTTGTGGGTGGAACTGTGCCCGTTGGGCAGCATCGCCGCCGTCTCGCGCATCCCCGCCTCGTTGACATCGGCCAGACCGACAAACCAGCCCTGCGCGCCAAACTTGATTGCCACTGAACGGCCGATCCCGGATGCGCCGCCGGTGATGAAGATCGTTTTGCGCGCGGTCATGGAACCCTCCCGAATCGGACTGACATTGTTGTCAGCAGTGCTTACAGTGCCGGGTTGTTATAGCAATGCCACGTGAAGATCGCGGTGGCCCCGCGGTGTGGGCGCCATTTTTCGGCCATGTCGCGGGTGGCCTTTTCTGATGGGCGTGCTTCCAGGTCGAGCAGCTTGTGCAGCCCCGCCTGAACCGCCAGATCGCCAGCGGGCCAGATATCGCCGCGACCTTCAGCGAACAGCAGATAGATTTCGGCTGACCAGCGCCCGATCCCTTTGATCTTGGTGAG
>VFKS01000166.1 GCA_009885425.1 Novosphingobium sp. | reverse complement strand
TATCGGCCCCCAGAAAGATCTGCTCAAAGCTGGTCAAGGGATCCTCGGCATAGCGCGCCGGGTCCTTGTCAATCAGCGCCTGCAATTCGGCGTCGCTGGGGGTCTTGGTCTCGGCATCGGCGACCGCGAGGCTCTCCAACTTGCGGCGCATCCGGCGGACCACCACTTCGTCGCCTTCATCCAGTCCCAGAGCCAGCGCTTCGCGGTAATAGACCTGATCCTGCACCCAATCGCGGATCAGCCCGTCGGTTTCGTCTTTGGTCGGCATCCGCCGGAAGCTGTCGTAAAACCGGCTGACCAGACCGCCGACCACCCGCTCATCGACCACAATCCGCCGCTCACCCAGATCGGGCGCGCGGCCCGACAGCAACGTGAAGACCAGCGCGCCGGCGATCAGAAAATGGACCAGCGGTTCCTTGATGAGCCGCCGGGCAGTGTCTTTGATGGTCATCGGGTCAGGCCGGATTGTACCAGATCGCCGATGTATAGGCGCGCTCCTGTTGCTTCAGGGGGATTTCCGGCGGCAGGGTTAGCTTATACTTGACCGCGTCATAGGCCATCCAGGTCGGCGTCGGGATCTGCAGCACGCGAACGTAATAGAACGCGCGTTGTCTCGGATCGAATTCCGAATCAGACCAGACCGCCGCCAGAGTCGGCGCGCCGATGGTGTTTTGATATGTCGCAGTGGCCAGATCGATCGTGTCGCCCACGGCCGGAATCTTGCCGCCGCTCAGCGGCCGCTCGGCCATATCGCTCCACACCACCTCAAACACTTTCTCATGACTTTTCCCGGTGGCATCGACCCAGCCTTTGATGATCTGGACCCGGTCAAGATTGCCGTCCTGCGGGTCTTTCAGCGCGGATACGATGAAGCTGGGGGCACCCTTGCCACCGGCCTTCAGATCGCTGCCCATCGGCACCCCGCGGGTGTATCCGGCCTTGACCCAGTCGCCATTCAGGTCTTCGGTCTTGAAGTCCCAGCCACCGAACAGCCGCACGGTCATCCGAGGGCCCGTCGTGGCATAAACTTCCTTGCGCATCATGGCGTCGAAGATCGCCTCGCGGCTGTTCGATGTGGCCCAGACGGCGGCATAGCCGCTGGCAAGTGATTGCCAGTTCATCCGACCGGAATTGACCCCCGGCACAAAGCCAGCGGTGGCGCGATTGGCACTGGGCTCAACGCCGGTGTGTTTGCCGAAGAAGTTGTTCTCTTCTGGTGTCGAGAGCGAAGTATGGCTGTCCGTCGATCCGATAACGCCGAACTTGTAGGGGTTCACTCCCGTGCGGGTTTCGATCAGCAACCCGCGCTTCAGCGCCTCGCGGACATAGGAGCCGGGCAGGTCTGATTGATTGGTTTTGATATTGCCCAGCAAGTTGGCCTGATCCCAGCCAGACGTGCCATATCCGGCGAACTCATCGTTGGGCGACATGAACGGGTGCGCTTCGCTGTCGCCCTTGATTTGGGTGATTTCCACAACCGGCTCATGCGCGGCGCGGCGGCGAGCATATTCAGCGGTGATAGGGCCGCCGCCCGGTTCGGTCATCATCCACATCAACCCGTTGGACATGTTGCCATTGTGCGGGATCGCCAGCACCTTGCCGCCGGTGTCCTTTTCATAGGCGTCCATCTTGTCCCACAGACTGTCGGGCCACAGCGTGCCTTCCGGGTCCCACGGCATGATCTTTCCAACCCGGTCCTTGCCATCGCGGAAAATGATGTTGCGGTGCAGGTTATTGCCGGTCTGCATCAGGGTATATTCAAAGCCCATGAAAGCGGTGAACTTGCCCGGCTCGTTATAGCGTTCGACCGTATCGAGGTGCGAATCCCACAGCTTGCGCATCCGCTCCTTGCCTTTGACCGGATCATTGAGTGCGGTGGGGAAGGTTCCGCCGGCCCGCGCCGCCAACATCTCGCCGACCGCTTTCATCGACCCTTCGGGGCCCTCGTGCATCATATCGTACCAGCGCAGCGCGGTCGGGTCAGTGATCATGATCCGCGGCGCATCGTAGAGCGCCTTGGTTGCACCCATACCCTCAGCATGGTCAGAGATGACCAGAAAATCGAGGGGGCGGGCGAGCTTAGCCTTGCTGCCGGTGGTCGCGGCAACCTCCTCACCGCGAGCAAAGCGTAGGGCGGCTTCCGGATCGAGCCG
>VFKS01000082.1 GCA_009885425.1 Novosphingobium sp. | reverse complement strand
TTCTCGTTCCACCTTCACGGCGGCGAGGCAGAGGCTTTCCGCCTGCTCGACCGGCTGCGCCTGCTCAAGCTGGCGGTCAGCCTGGGTGGATCGGAGACGCTGATCTGTCATTCAGCCAGCACCACGCACTATGCCCTCACACCCGAGCAGCGGCTTGACGGCGGGATTACCGAAGGCACGATGCGGCTGTCAGTCGGACTTGAACATGTCGATGATCTGATTGCGGATCTCGCCCAGGCATTGGAAGCAGTTTGATGGAACTCAACTTCACCGGAACCGACGTTTGCGCCGTCAGCACTGACACCCGCAGCGCGGTTGAAGCGCGGTATGATGTGGTCGTGGTCGGCGCTGGGCCGAGCGGGGTCGCGGCGGCTATCGAAGCAAAAGGCGCAGGTGCGTCGGTGCTGCTGATTGACGAGAACCCGGTTTCCGGCGCGCTGATGGGCAATGATGTGCCGCTCTATTTCGGTGGCCGGATGACCGCCGCGACCCAGCACAGCGAGCGGATGCTCGAAACCGTATTCATGTCGATGCCGGCGCTTGAGGAAGCGCTCGAAGCCGGGGTCGAACTGCTGCTCGGGACGACAGCATGGGGCGTTTACCGCAACGGACCCGGCATGCAGAGCCTGCCCGAACAGGTAGTGGGCCTGGCTGACGCGGAACGATCATGGCTGGTCGGGTTCGGCCGGATCGTACTCGCCACCGGAGCCCGCGATCTGGCGCTGGCTTTCCCCGGCTGGAACCAGCCCGGCGTGATGGGCGCAGGCGCGTTGCAGATGCTGCTGACCCGCTATGACGCCTTTGCCGGCCACCGCGTGCTGATCCTGGGTTCACATGACCTGGCGCTGGAAACGGCACTGATTGCGATCGGGAACGGGCTGCAAGTGGCGGGCTTGGTGGAAGTTCGCGCCGCACCACAAGGTTCCGCTGACCTTGTTGCAAAGCTGGCCGCAGCCGGGATCGCCATTCACTGCGGCGCCGCCATCAGCTCTGCGTCGGGCGGGATCGACGGGATTGAAGCAGCGGTGCTGACCACCGGCGAAACCATCGCTTGCGACACCATCTGCGTAGCGGTGGGACTGATCCCGTCGATCGAGCTGGTCGATGCCATGCACGGCCCGCGCGAACTCGATGGGAACCGCGGCGGTTATGTGCCGCGCGGCGAAGAGCTTGTTTCTGCCGTCGGCCTCTGTGCTGGTCTGGCTGACAGCGGTTTCGATCACATCGCATACCGCATGGACTGGGTCCGCGCGCTGGCCGAGGTCAGCGCGCCGGACACGATCATTTGCCAGTGCGAGGACGTGACCCGCGCCGATCTGATCGGGGTCCAGCCGCCCAATTACCTCACCCGCCCGCCCGCGATGTGTGCCCGGTCGCTCGAAACTCTATTGGATGACGGTCCGGCCAATCCCGATCAGATCAAGCGCCTGACCCGCGCCGGGATGGGGGTTTGCCAGGGACGCCGGTGCCGTGATCAGGTCGCGATGTTGTTGGCGATCGAATCGGGCCAGCCGTTCGGCACAATTCCGCTGGCCAGCCACCGCGCGCCGGTCCGCCCCCTGCCGATGAAGATCCTGGCCGATTGGCAAGAACCGGCGGAAATGGAAGCCGCATGGGATGTCTGGTTCGGCATTCCGACCCAATGGGTCCCGGTCGAGGATATCGGCACTCCCCATGAGGATGAGCACCGCGCCATGTTGTATACCGGAATGTACGAATGAGCGGGTCGGAGGTTGTCATCGTCGGCGGCGGCGTCACAGGCCTCAGCGCCGGGTGGTGGCTCGCGCGCTCGGGCGTCAAGGTGACGGTGCTCGACAAGTTTATCGTCGGCTGGGAAGCATCGGGCCGCAATGGCGGCGGTGCGTCGCATTATTCCAGCCCCTTGTTCGATGAGGAACAGCGTCTGTGGCCGCAGATGGACGAGCTGCTGGGCTATCCGACCGAGCACCAGAAGGGACGCATCCTGATTGCGATGACCGAGCGGCAATGGGAGCAATACCGCTTCGTTGCTGCGCGCCATCAGCGACTTGGCCATCCGGTTGAGGTGCTCGACGTCAAGCAGGTGCAAGAAGCCGTACCGCTGGCGGGCGACAATTGTCTGGGCGGGGTGCATTACAAGTTCGGTGGCCACGCCAACCCGCAGCGCAGCGTCCAGGCCTATGCCTGGGCCTTGCAGGATCTGGGCGGCAGGATCGTTCAGCATAGCCCGGTGACCGGCTTTGAAACGGCCGGCGGCAAGGTGACTGCGGTCAAGACCGCCAGCGCGACCTATGGCTGCGATGCAGTGGTGGTAGCAGCTGGACCACAAATCCCGCAGCTGATGAAGCAGCTCGGCGTGACAATCCCCCTGGCCGCAGCACGCGCGGAAATGATCATCACCGAACCTGCACCGATGATGCCGCTGGGCGGTGTCGATGGTCACAAGCTTTACGGGCGCCAGACCATGCGCGGGAACCTTGCCTATGGTGGTGGGCCGCACGAATGGATCGACGTGGATGAGGCCGGGCCCGCTGCACGCCCGTCAACCCCACTCGCCCGCAACCTCGCGCGGCGGCTGGCCGAACTGTTGCCCAAGGCGGCGCACCTTAATGTGATCCGTAGCTGGGCTGGCGTGATCGAAAATTCGCCAGATGGCCGCCCGATCATCGATCGGTTGACCAGCCCTGACAATGTTGTGGTGGCATCGATGTCGAGCGTCGGGTTTGGCCTGTCGCCAGCATCAGGTCACGCGATCCGCGATCTGGTCATGGACGGCAAATGTTCGTTTGCCGATATCGACATTCTCAAACTTTCGCGATTTGCCGGTTTGGCGGACGACTGGCGCGAGCAGCGCGGGTGGATGCCGATTGCATGAGCAGATATTCAGCGCTTGGATTGCTGCGGGGCGTTTTTAACGGACAAAGCCATTGGCAGCCGGCCTGGCGCGATCCCGAACCCAAGCCCAATTACGACGTTATCATCATTGGCGGTGGCGGCCATGGCTTGGCCACCGCCTATTACCTCGCCAGCGTCCACGGAATCCGCAACGTAGCGGTGCTCGAAAAGGGCTGGATCGGTGGCGGTAATACTGGCCGCAACACCACCTTGGTGCGGTCCAACTATCGCTTGCCGCAGTTGCACAACTTCTTCGAATTCGGCCTCAAGATGTGGGAACGGCTCAGCGACGAGCTCAACTACAACATCATGTTCTCTCCGCGCGGAGCCTTGATGCTGGGGCATAGCGACAGTGACATGGTTCGGCTGGCCGAGCGCGGCGATGCGATGCGGGTCAATGATATCGATGCCGAGTTGCTGAGCCGGGATCAGGTGGCAAAGCTGGAGCCACTGCTCGATATGTCGCGCGAGGCGCGCTTCCCGATTGAAGGCGGGCTGATCCAGCGGCGCGGTGGCACCGCGCGGCACGATGCCGTGGCCTGGGGCTATGCCCGCGCCGCCGACCAGCTGGGCGTCGATATCATCCAGAAATGTGAAGTCACCGGCTTCCTCCGGCAGGGCGATGCTGTCGTCGGCGTGGAGACTACCCGCGGAGCAATCGGCGCGGGCCGGGTGGGAATCTGCGTCGCGGGCCACAGCGGCCACGTCGCTGCCATGGCAGGCCTGAAGCTGCCAGTGGAAAGCCAGACCCTGCAGGCGCTGGTCACCGAGGGCGTCAAGCCGATGATCAACGGGGTGATCATGTCGCAGTCGCTGCATTGTTACATCAGTCAGTCGGACAAGGGCGGGATCGTGATGGGCGGCGATCCGGACAACTGGCCAAGCTATGCCCAGCGCGGTCAGCCGATGGTCACCGAAGGAGCGATTGCACAGGCGATTGCGCTGGTTCCGGCACTCTCACGGCTGCGGATGCTGCGAACCTGGGCTGGGGTCACCGATATGAGCTTTGACGGTTCGCCGATCATCGGCACGACCCCGGTGCCGAACCTCTTCCTGAACGGTGGGTGGTGTTATGGTGGGTTCAAGGCAACTCCGGCGTCAGGCTGGACCTATGCGCACACACTGGCCACTGGCACGCCGCACGAACTGAACGCGCCATTCGATCTCGACCGCTTCCGGCGCGGTGACACGATTGACGAAAACGGGGTCGGCCCAATGCCGAACCACCGCTGAAAGGGACGTTGTCGTGCTATTGATCCCTTGCCCGCACTGCGGTCCGCGTGCCCAGACCGAGTTCAGCTATGAACGCACGGTCGATTCAGTCGTCCAGCCCGGAGGCGATCCGACCGAAGCGATGGAGCACCTGTTTACCCGCGCCAATCCGCGCGGGCCCGATGAAGAGATCTGGCGGCACACCTATGGCTGCCGGGCCTGGCTGATCATGACCCGCCATCGCGCAACCCATGCGATTGAAGCCATGCGTGCGGTTGGTCCCGAGGCCCTGCCATGAGCGGCCCCAGCCGTAATGGTGAGAGCGGCACGATCCGCTTTACGTTCGATGGCAAGAGGCTGCTCGCGCGTCCCGGCGATACCTTGGCCGCGGCCTTGCTGGCCAACGGCATCGGACTGGTGGCCCGCAGTTTCAAGTACCACCGCCCGCGCGGCATCATGGCCGCCGGGGTTGAAGAGCCCAACGCGCTGGTGACTGTGGGAGGCGGAGGGCGCAGCGAACCCAACACCCGCGCGACCGACCTGTTTGTCTATGACGGGATGGTCGCGCGCAGCCAGAACCGTTGGCCCAATCTGTCCTTCGATGTCGGATCGGTGCTCGGTCTCGCCGCCAAGGCGCTGCCTGCCGGATTCTATTACAAGACCTTTTTCGGTTCGGCCAAGCGCTGGATGTTCTACGAATGGTTCATCCGCCGCGCGGCCGGGCTGGGCGATGCCCCGACCGCAGCAGACCCTGATCGCTTTACCCAGCGGGCCGCCTTTTGCGATGTGCTGGTGGTCGGAGCCGGGCCTGCCGGCCTGGCTGCGGCACTGGCAGCGGCCGAAGTCGGTGAACGGGTCATGCTGGTCGAGCAGGACAGGATCCTGGCACCATCGCTGGTTCGCGATCCACAAGAGCTCGATCCGGCCTGGGCTGAGGCCACGGCGGCACGGATCGCTGCGCTTGGCGGGCGGATCCTGCTGCGGACCACGGCAGCGGGTTATTGGGATGATAACTTGATCACCCTGAACCAGCACCTGACCGAACCCGGCGCGC
>VFKS01000314.1 GCA_009885425.1 Novosphingobium sp. | reverse complement strand
TCGAGAGCGCTGCGCTGGGTGCAGCAGACGAGCGGCTCGGCGATATTGCCGACTACTTCAAAAGCCGCAGTGACACTTCGGGCAAAGCGCCCGGATCATACCGTCCGCTCGATCCCGCCGCGTTGTACCTTTCGAAGGACGAGCTGAACGCGGTGCTGACGGGCCACCCGGTCCACCGCGCCGATCTGTTTGCCCAGCCGGAAAGCGCCACGGTCATCGACTGCGGCTTTATCAGCAGCCGCGATTTCACGCCCGAACGCGTCCGCGGTGACAATATCTATGAGGCGGCGGCGAGCTATCTGACCGGGCAAGCCAAACGCGGCAAAAAGGTGATGATCGCGGCCTATACCGAAGGCAGCCGCGCCCGGATCAGCGCCATTCTGGGTGAGGCGGTTCGGCCTGCCCCGATCATGGCCGAAAGCTGGCAAGAGGCGCTCGGCCTCGCCGCCAAGGGCACCCCGGTCGCGCTGGTTCTGCCGCTCGAATCCGGCTTTGCAAATGACGAGCTGGAACTGGTCACCGAGCAGGATATTCTGGGCGACCGACTGGTCCGGCGCAAGAAGCGCCGCAAGGGCGCCGACGCCTTCCTGGCCGAGCTCGCCGCGCTGACCCCGGGCGATCTGGTGGTCCATATGGAGCACGGGATCGGCCGCTATCGGGGGCTGCAATCGATCCCGGTCGGGCAAAGCCCGCACGACTGCGTCGCGCTCGAATATGCCGGGGGCGACAAGCTTTATGTCCCGGTTGAGAACATCGATGTCCTCAGCCGCTATGGCAGCGACAACGAATTTGTCGGGCTGGACCGGCTGGGCGGCGAAGGCTGGCAAAAACGCAAGAGCCGCCTGAAAGAGCGGATCCGGGCGATTGCGCACGAATTGCTCAAAACCGCAGCGCTGCGGGCGTTGCGTACAGCCCCGGCGCTGGCAGCCGACGAGGCCAGCTATGGCCAATTTGTAGACCGCTTCCCGTGGCAAGAAACCGAGGACCAAGAGGCCGCAATCGAGGACGTGCTGAACGACATG
>VFKS01000377.1 GCA_009885425.1 Novosphingobium sp. | reverse complement strand
ACCTGCGCCCCAGCCCGTCACCCGGACCGCACCGGAACCCGCACTGGCGCAGGCTTGGCCTGAACCGTTGGCGGAGCGGCAGACTTACACTTCAGAACCTCAGGAACCAGCCGAGCCGCCTATGCTCGACGTTGCGATTGGCCGCGTGGTCGAATGGTTCACTGGCGGCAATACCATCGTCCGGGTCGGGCTGGTGGTGCTGTTCGTGGGTCTGGTGTTTCTCGCCCGGCTGGTCGCCAGCGCTGGGCTGTTCCCGCTGGAGGCGCGGCTGGCCACGATCGGCCTGACCGGCGCGGCGCTACTCGCATTCGGCTTCATCAAGCGCGAACAGCGCCCCGATTTCGCCCTGCACCTGCAAGGCGCCGGGGTGGCGGTGATGTACCTGACGGTGTTCGCGGCGGCGCGGATTTACGAAGTCATGCCGCCGCTGGCCGCCTTCGGCTTCATGATCCTGTTTGCGGCGCTGGGCGCCTATCTGGCGGTGATGCAGAACAGCAAGGTTCTGGCACTGGCCTCCTTTCTGGGCGGCTATGCCGTTCCGGTGTTGCTGGGCGGCAATGCGGAAACGCCGCTGGGGCTGTTCAGCTATATCACGATCCTAAACCTCGCAGTCATGGCGATCGCCTGGAAAAAGAGCTGGCGGCTGCTCAACCTACTGGGCTTTTTCGCGACCTTTGGCCTTGGGTCGCTGTGGGGCTTTGGCGCCTATCAGGACCGCCATTTCCTGATCTGTGAGGTGTTCCTCGCGCTGTCGGTCGGGATCTACCTCGCAACGGCGCTGCTCTATGCCCACAACACCCCGGGCAAGCTCGGCAATGCGGCGGATTCGACGCTGCTGTTCGGCACTGCCTTGGCTGGGTTCGGCTTGCAAGCCGGGCTGGTGCAGGACAAGCCCTATGCCGCGGCCTGGTCGGCACTGGTGTTCGGCGCGGTCTACCTTGGCGTTGCGTGGTGGGCGATGAAGCGCAAGCAACAGGGCATGGGGCTGCTTTCAGAGTGCGTGCTGGCGATCGGGATCGGGTTTGTGACTTTGGCGATCCCGCTGGCGCTCGACGTCAGATGGACCGGTGCGGCCTGGGCGCTGGAGGGCGCGGGTGCCTACTGGGTCGGATCGCGGCAAGCGCGGTGGATGCCGCGCGCTTTTGGTCTGGCCCTGCAAGTGCTCGGCGCGCTGGTCGCCTTTGGCACCTTTGGCGACAACATTTCGGCGGTCCCGCTGGCCAACAACGGCTTTGTCGGTCCACTGCTGATCGCGGTGCCGCTGCTGCTGACCGCGTGGTGGCTGCGCAGTCCATCGCCGCACAGCGGTTCGCGCTGGGCGCTCGGCTGGGCGCCGATTGAAGCGGCGCTGGGCAAGCCGTGGTTCCTTGCGGGCTTCGGTTTTGCCGCGCTGGCGGTGGTTCAGGAAGTGAACCGCGCCCTGCCGGCCCTGACCAGTGAGGATTGGCCGATGCCGGTGTTTACCGAATGGCAGGCCTCGCTCATCGGCATGCTCGCGCTGCTCGGCCTGATGGCGCTGGGCAACTGGTTCGGGCGGACCCGCGACTGGGCCGTGGCGACCTGGCCGGGGCGACTGAGCCTGCCGCTGATCGCGTT
>VFKS01000259.1 GCA_009885425.1 Novosphingobium sp. | reverse complement strand
CCGGCGCTAGCGGCATTGACCAGCACGCGGCGCGAGCGGCTCGATCCGGTGCTGCTGTGGTGCGGCGGGCCCAGCATTGTGCGGACGGTCGAGCGGCTGGGTGCGGTAAGGCGCAGCTTATGACCCGCCCCATTCCCCTCCTCCTTGCCGCGCTCGCGATCGCTCTGCCGCTGTCCTTGCTGGCGGGCCGGGTGTGGCTCGATCCGTTTGCAGACTTGCCGGCCAATGCGCTGATAATCCTGACCGAACTGCGCCTTCCCCGCGCCATTCTGGCCGTCACTCTGGGCGCTGGTTTGGGTGCGGCAGGGGCGGCGATGCAGGGCTATTTGCGCAATCCGTTGGCCGATCCGGGGCTGTTCGGGATCGCGCCGGGCGCCGCCTTGGGCGCGGTGCTGAGTTTTTGGACCGGCTGGGCCAGCACTGGCTGGGCCTTGCCGCTGTTCGCGCTGACCGGCGCGGCGGGGGCGATGGCGCTGCTGACCTTGATCGCCGGGCGCAGCGGATCGGTGATGCTGTTCACGCTGGCCGGGATGATGATTGCCAGCCTCGCAGGCGCGTTGATGAGCCTTGCGATCAGCCTGTCCCCCACGCCGTTCGCGCTGAGTGAGATTGTCACCTGGCTGATGGGCGCGCTGACCGATCGGTCGTGGAACGATGTGCTGTTTGCCGTGCCGCTGACCATGGCCGGGATCGCCGTTCTGTGGGTCGCGGGCCGGTCGCTGGATGCGCTCAGCCTCGGCGAGGCGGCGGCCCGGTCGCTGGGCGTCGATCCGCGCCGCTTGCAGCTGTTGATGATCGCGGGCGTCGGGCTGACGGTTGGCGCAGGCGTTGCGGCGGCGGGGATCATCGGCTTTGTTGGGCTGATCGTCCCGCACCTGCTGCGGCGGTTTACGGACCGGCGGCCAAGCAGCCTGATCGTGCCGAGCGCTTTGGCGGGCGCGCTGCTGCTGCTGGTGGCAGACTGCCTGTGCCGGGTGCTGCCGATGGCCAGCGAGCTGCGGCTGGGGATCGCGCTCTCGCTGCTCGGCGCACCGTTTTTCCTGGGACTGTTGCTGCGAATGCGCCGGGGGTTGGCATGAGCCTGGCCGCGCAGAACCTGTCCCTGACCGGGCGGCTGAACGGCGTTTCGCTGACGCTCAATCCCGGCGAAGTGACCGCAATTTGCGGCCCCAACGGCGCGGGCAAATCGAGTTTGCTCAGTTGCCTCGCGGGACTGCTGGAGCCGGCCCGCGGCGCGCTGGCGCTCGATGGCGCACCGCTGAACACGCTGACCCCGCGCGAGCGGGCCCGCGCGCTGGGCTATCTTCCGCAGCAGGGCGAAGTGGCTTGGGATCTGTCTGTCGAGACTTTGGCCGGGTTGGGCCGCCTGCCATGGAGCGCCGGGATTGCGGCCGACCGGGCAGCAGTGGAAGCGGCGCTGACAGCGCTCGATTTGGAGCAGTTCCGCGCCCGGCCAATGTCGCAGCTATCGGGCGGCGAACAGGCCCGCGCGCTGCTGGCGCGGGTGCTGGCGGGTGAGCCACGCTGGCTGCTGGCTGATGAGCCGCTGGCCAATCTGGACCTCGCGCATCAACTGGCGCTGCTGCGGCAATTCCGAACCCTTGCCGGGCAGGGCGCAGGCGTGGTGCTGGTGCTTCATGATCTGGCGCAGGCGATGAACCATGCCGACCGGGTGGTAGTGCTGGACGGCGGCGTTATCGCTGCTGATGGATCGCCGGATGTGGCGCTGAGCGAAGCGGTGATCGCTCGGGTCTGGAAAGTGCAGGCGCGCTGGCTGGGTGATCCCGGCCAGCGCGCGCTTGCAACCTGACCTACTTCAATCCCCGCGCTTTCAGCATCGGTTCGACCTGCGGATCGCGCCCGGCGAAGTTGCGGTACATCACGCCGTAGTCCCTCGAATGACCCTGTGAGAGGATCGTATCGCGGATATGCTGGCCGTTCTTGCGGGTCATCCCGCCGTTTTCCTTGAACCAGGCATAGGCATCGTGATCGAGCATTTCGGTCCAGCTGTAGGCGTAATAGCCCGCCGCATAGCCGCCGCCCCAGATGTGGCGGAAATAGCTGGTGCGATAGCGCGGGGGAACCTGATTGATCTGCAGGCCCTTGGCGGCGAGCGAACCCAGCGCGGCCTGTTCGTGCGCGTTGACATCGCTGACCACCGCGCCCGGCGCCAGCGTGTGCCACTTCATGTCGAGCAAGGCAGCGGTGACCACTTCGCCCAGTTCATAGCCCTGGTTGAACTTGGAAGCCTTGTCGATCTTTGCAATCAAGCTGGCCGGCATCGGCGCGCCGGTTTTGTAATGCTTGGCATAATTGGCCAGCACTTTGGGTTCGGTCATGAAGTTTTCGAAGAACTGGCTGGGAAACTCGACAAAATCGCGCGCCGTGTTGGTGCCCGAAATCGAAGGATAGCGCTGGTTGGACAGCATCCCGTGGAGCGCATGGCCAAATTCATGGAACATGGTGTTGGCATCACCCCAGGTGACCAGCGCAGGCTGACCGGGGGCGGGCTTGGTGTAGTTCGAAACGTTGAAGATCACCGGCTTGGTTCCGGTCAGCGCGTTCTGATCGACGAAGTTTGACATCCACGCCCCGCCGGACTTGTTGTCACGCTTCCACGGATCGAAATAGAACAGCGCCAGCTCCGAACCATCCTGATCATAGACGGTGTAGACCGTCACATCGGGGTGATAGACCGGAATGTCGCTGCGTTTCTTGAAGGTCAGCCCCCACAGCTCACCAGCGGCATAGAACACGCCGTTTTCGAGCACGTTGGTGATTTCAAGGTAGGGCTTCACCTCGTTCTGATCGAGGTTGTACTTCTGCTTGCGCAGCTTTTGGGCATAGTGATCCCAATCGGCCGGGCCGACCTGGAACTTGCCGCCTTCCTTCTTGATCAGCGTGTTCAGCTCTGCCGCATCACGTTTTTGCGCGGCGCCGAGCGCGGGAACGAAGCTTTCGAGGAAAGTGATCGCCGCGGCCGGGGTCTTGGCCATCTGATCAGACAGCTGATAGGCGGCGTAGGTTTCAAACCCGAGCAGCTTGGCCTTTTGCGCGCGCAGTGCCGCGATCTTGAGGATCAGCGGGCGGGTATCGCTGGCATCGCCGCGTTCGGAGCGGTTCCAGCTCTTTTCAAACAGCGCCAGCCGCGTGCTGCGGTTGGTCAGCGCCGGCGCCAGCGGTTGCTGCGTGGTGTTCTGCATCGACAGTACATAGCTGCCCTTGGGCAGGCCGCGATCGGCGGCGTTCTTTTCGGCCGCAGCAACATCGGCGGGGGAGAGCCCGGCCAGTTGGCGCTTGTCGGTGATTACCAAGGCGCCGTCCTTGGTGCCCTTGGTCAGCTTTTGCCCAAATTCGGTTGTCAGGGTGGAAAGCTGGCCGTTGATCTCGGTCAGCGCGGTCTTGTCCGCTCCGCCCAGATTGGCGCCGTTGCGGACCATGTCATCGTGGGTCAGCTCGATTACCTGGATCTGGTCGGGCGCAAGGCCAAGGGTGTTGCGGTTGTCGTAAAGCGTCTTGATCCGTCCAAACAGCTTGGGGTTGAGCGTGATTGCATCGCGCATCGCCGCCAGTTTTGGCGAGGTGCGCGAATCGATCCCGTCCATCGTGTCATTGGTGTTGGCTGAAACCAGCGCGCCGAACACATAGGTCACCCGGGTCAGCATCGACCCAGCATTCTCCATCGCCACCATGGTGTTTTCGAAAGTCGGCGCGGCGGGGTTGTTCGCGATCGCGTCGATTTCGGCCAGCTTGATCGCGATGCCTTGCTCGATCGCCGGTTCGTAATCGCTCTCCTTGATCCGCGAGAAATCGGGGGCCTGGAAGGGCAGGGTCGACGCCTCAGCGAAGATGCCGGTGCCCTTGGGGATGACCGGGGCATAGGGCGCGGCGACCGGAGTGGCGGTGGCGACCGGGGCCGCGGCCGGTTCGGCGTTGGAGACAGCACAGCCAGCCAGGGCGAGGGCGGAGAGTGAAACGAGGGTGAGCTTGCGCATCGGGGGGAATCCTCAATCTACTGAAACGAATGGGGGCAGCGTAACGCTGCCCCCTATGACTTACAACTGAACGCGGCCTGCGCTTACCAGAGCCGGGCGCGCTTTTCGGGGGCGATGTAAAGCTTTTCGCCGGGCTGCACGTTGAACGCGGTGTACCAGCTATCGACGTTGCGCAGCGGCGCAAAAGACCGGTACATGCCGGGGCTGTGCGGGCCCGTGTTGACCTGGCTGCGCAGCGCGGCTTCGCGCATCTTGGTCCGCCAGACCTGACCCCAGGCGACGAAGAACCGCTGCTCACCGGTCATCCCGTCAAGTACCGCCGCCGTTTTCCCGCCCAGAGAGGTGCGATAGGCATCGAGCGAGACCGAAATGCCGCCCAGATCGGCGATGTTTTCGCCCATCGACAGCGCCGGATTGATGAAGGCACCGGGGGCGACTTCGAACTGCGCATATTGCGCGCCAAACACCTTGGCTTGCTCTTCAAAGCGCTTGGCATCTTCGGCCGTCCACCAATCGCGGACCGCGCCGGTGGCGTCAATCTTGCGGCCCTGATCGTCAAAGCCGTGGATGATCTCGTGGCCGATCACTCCGCCGATCGCGCCATAGTTGACCGCATCATCGGCATTGGGATCAAAGAACGGGGGCTGCAGGATCGCAGCCGGGAACACGATCTTGTTTTCCAGCCCGCCGTTATAGGCGTTCACAGTCTGCGGGTTCATGCCCCACTTCTTGCGGTCCACCTTCTTGCCCAGATCGGCCAATTCGTAAGCCGCATTGAAGGCCCCTGCGCGCTGGACGTTGCCATACAGATCGCCCGGAACCACTGTCAGCCCGGCATAGGAGCGGAACTCGTCGGGATAGCCGACCATGACTTCCATCTTGTTGAGCTTTTCAAGCGCGGCCGCCTTGGTCGGCGCGCTCATCCAGTCGTTGGCCTTGATCCGCCCGGCCATGGCAACCTTGAGGTTGGCGACCAGCGATTCCATCTTGGCCTTGGACGAAGCCGGGAAGAACTTGTTCACATAGTCCTGGCCAACCAGCTCGCCCAGCGACCCGCCAACCAGATCGACCCCGCGCCGCCAGCGCGGACGGTTCTCGGTCTGCCCCGACAGGGTCTTGGTATATTCGAACCGGCTGTCGACCATCGCTTTGGTCAGGTACGGCGATGCCTGATCGGCGATGTGGAAGGCCTGCCATGTCTTTAGCGTCGCCAACGGGGTTTCGGCATAGAGCGCAGAGAGCGCCTTGACCGCGGTGTTCTCGCCCACGATCAGCCGCTTTTGCGCGGGCACCTTGGCCCCGGCGAAGTAAGCGTTCCAATCGATTCCCGGCGCATAGGTCGCGAGTTCGGCGCTGCTCATCGGGTTGTTGAGCTTTTCGATCTGGCGGCGATCGGCCCGCTTCCAGCTCTTGTAGGCAATCTCGGTTTCAAAGCCCATGATCGTATCGGCGGCCTTGGCCGGATCGGGGTGGCCAATCGTGGTCATGGTGCGGACGATATAGGCCTTGTAGGCTTCACGCTGCTTCTTGAATTGATCGGCAAAGTAGTATTCGCGTTCCGGCAGACCCAGACCGGACTGGCCCATGTAGATCACGTTGAGTTCCGGATTGGCCGTATCCGCGCCGATCCCAAAGCCGACGATAGAGCTGCCGAACACGCCGTTGGAGGCGCCCATGAACCGCGTGAACTGCGCCTTGGACTTGATCGCATTGAGCTTGGCCAGATCGCGCTTCAGCGGGGCGAGGCCGACCCGCTCAAGCTTCTTTTCATCCATGAAGCTGGAATAGAACGCGCCGATCTTGCTGGCGGCCGGCGCAGCGGTGATCAGGCTCTTGACCTGATCCTGCGTCGCATCGCGCAGGATATCGAATGAACCGAATGAGGCGCGGTCAGCCGGGATTTCGGTCCGGTCATCCCACTTGCCCGACACGAACCGGAAGAAATCGTCACCCGGCTTGACCGAGGTGTCTTGCCCGCTGAGGTCAAAGCCCCAGGTGCCGATGGCAGCCTTGCCCGCAACAGCAGCGGCAGCCTGCGCGCCCAACTGGGCAGTGGCCAGCGGCAACGCCAGCACGGCGAGCGCGGCCCCGGCAATCAGAAAACGTGATTTCATGGCAGAACATCCCCTTGGAAACAGCAACAGCCCAGCTTCCGCCAGGTCCGAAAATGACTACCCCTGACCTCGCGCGCGGGGCCAGGGGAGTCAATGTTGTTCGCCGATGAGGGAGCGGCGTTGGTGGATGGGGTGGGTCCTAGAATGAAAAGGACGTCTTGATGAACAGGCTCACCCCGAAATCGTCATCCTTTGAACTGTACCCGAACTTCAGACCCGGTGCGACAACCGAGGTGCCGGGGATCGACAGGAAGACTGGGACTTCGATGCCATAGTCGCCGGTCAAGGTGTCGATGCTGCCGGTCAATGCCATGCCGATACCGCCATCACCCCCGCCAAAAGGAAAGAAGCGGCGATACTCTCCGCGAAGGACCAACGCGTCCTTTCGGATTGGCGCATTGGCCGATGCCGAAACACAGTCGATGTTGGGATTGGCGACGACCGTTTTGCAGATGATCTCCGGATCCGACTGTTTTGGCGCACTCGAATATTCCGCTTCTAGCTTCCAGGCGCTCACGGCATCGGAGGGATAGTAGACGCCCCAGAGGGTGGCAGAATAGCCCGACGGACTGGCGGTGTTCTCCGCCAGCGTTCCGGAGGTTACCCAGGTAAAGCGCTTCAACGACACTGACCCCTTGAGACCGGCCGTCCAATAGCTTCCATAAAGCGCACGATTCATGGCCAATCGGGCCGAGGGATTGTGCTTGCGGATATAGTCCGGGCTTGGGCCGACAGAGTCGCAGGTGGACGCGGCGGCATCGGGTTCTTTTTCAGCAAGACACTTCGCTTTGGCTTGTTCCATCAATTTCTTGAAGGGTGGTCGGTCAATGCGCGTCGGATCGGCTGAGTAGCTCAGTAACGTGATCGAGCCGCTCAGTTTGGTGCCATCGCCGAGTTTGTCCAGAGTTGCACTGTCCAGCACATCGTCAGACCCGCCGATCGGGACTTCCAGACCCAGCTTCCAGCCCATGGCGGTGCGGCGCCCGGGAATGGCCATCTGGTCCAGCGACGGTTTGGTGAAGTAGCCCGCGATCGAGACATTTGTCTTTGATTCCTCTTCAGCCACGTCGAGTGATAGACTGATGCCGGCCAACGGATCGTCGTCTCGCTGCGACGCGGCCGGGAGCGGGCTTGGGTCGCTTTGCGCATGCGCCTCGACCGACGTAACCAAAGTGAGCAGACCGATCAGGCCGATATATTTTGCAGAGTTCATGATTTCCCCCATCACAGTTGGAAGTACCAGATCGAATCTTTCTGGGTCTCGATTGCCCCGTCGACTTCGACCGTCATCGGCCATTCTGACCCGGCGGGATCAAGCACGGCCGGTTTGCCAACCACAGTGACCGATACTTTCCGGCCAGCACCTTTGACCGATGTGATCAGGCGGTAGACACCCGCTGGCAGGTCGCCGGAATCGGCGGCAAAGGTGCCGTCGCCTGGGTCCCGCCATTTCAGTGTATGAACTGTTTGCGATTCTTCGCTTGGCTTCCAGCTCGTCAAGAAAACATCCCAGCCGATGTTGTCCTTGCTTTTCGGTTCCACTTTGATCGTGATCTTTGGCACTGACCGTCTCCTTTCGCTTTGTGCCGCCAGGCTATGCGTGTCGAACTGCCCCAGTCCGTGACGCCCATCACGCCCACAGCAAAACACCGCCGCGCCCCGGCGGGGCGGGCGGCGTTCTGGCTCTGAAGTTAACTCAGCTCAGCTCAGCTCAGCTCAATTCGGCTTGGCGCACTTGCTTACGTCACCGGCCTGGCACGCGGCAGTGTCAGCTTTCCACTTGGCCATTGCGGCTTCGTATTCGGCTTTTTCGCGGGCGATCT
>VFKS01000105.1 GCA_009885425.1 Novosphingobium sp. | reverse complement strand
GGATAGGTGCCATCCGCGCGCGGCGGCAGGGCCACCGTGTTGGGTCTGCCTTTGCCACAGGTGAATGCCTTGTGCTCGCCCGCCGCTGCAATCCCTTTGCCGCGCATTTCAACCAGCTTCAGCGCCAGCGGCGATAGCGCGGCGTCCTCCCCCGGCTTCACCAATCCGCCGCGCCGGACCGAACTTCCTGCCATCCAATAGCGCGCAAAGGCCCAGGTCCGGCCGTCCTTCTGGGCATAGTAGGTTACGAGCAGCAGGCCCTTCTCGGCCGGTTCCACCACATAGCCGCGCACGCCCTGTTCGGACACCTGCTCCAGCGTCAGCTTGGCTTTCTTGAGGTCGATCCGGAACTGATCGGTCGAATGCCACGCCGCCTGATCATAGGCATAGATTTCCGCCCCGCGCGCTTCGGCTTCCTTGGCGGCGGTCAATTGCTGCGAGGTAGGATCGGCTATGGCAGGCGTCGCCAACACAGCGGCGGCGATCAGGATCAGGCGGGAAAGCAGGTTCATCGCGGCCTCGCGTGGCAAGTTGCTGAAGCCAGAGGAAATCCCGAACCCCGGATCAAGTCAAGCGCAGACCTAGTTGCTGGACCCGTAATAGTCGTCGCTCTCGCTATTTTGGCCCTCGTTGAAGCGTCGTTCGCGCTCGCGCTGTTCCCGCTTCTTCTTGGATTCAGCGCTCAGCGCCTTGTCCTGAGCCTCTTCGGCAACCAGCTCGTCGGAATTCCACCATGACGATATCAGCGCGCCGACTTTTTCCGTAAAGCTCGCGTCTTCATCGACCCGCATTTCGGCATCCTTGACGCTCAATTCGATCCGTTCCTGCGCCTCAGGACTTTTGTCGACATAGGAAACGAGCGCGCCCCAAGCCATGACCGCAGCAATAATCAGGCAGCCAGCCACCTGAAATATCCGCTTGATGAAAGTGAAGGGATTCATGCCGATGCTATTCGTAAGCGTCCGGGTGGATTGCCTTCATGTCTTCCTTTTCGTGGATCACGCCATCGCGGTCGACCCAGACTTCCTG
>VFKS01000223.1 GCA_009885425.1 Novosphingobium sp. | reverse complement strand
GTTGCGGCGAGGTCAATGTCGCTGGTCAGGTGCTCGGCGAAGATTTCTTTCGCCTTGCTGCCGGATATCAGCCCGCTTTCGGTGGCGACGACGATGGCGGTGTTGGCCGGAATCGTGTTTTTGGGATGGTCAGAGCCAGCCCCGGCGGCGTTCAGCACGCCGGGCTGTTCGGACAGCATCCAGTTGGCGACCCGCTTCGATACATCGGCCTCGCCTTTACCGCTGGCCTTGGCGACCGCCGTCAGCAGCACTTCGAATTCGCGCGCCACTTCAACGTCAGCGGTCAGCGCATTGGCGTTATAGGGCGATAGTCCCAGCGCGGTTTCATAACGGTGGCGCTTGGCATCGGGCAGTTCGGGCAGGCTCGCGCGGCACTCGTCCAGAAACGCATCGTCCAGTTCCAGCGGCAGCAGATCGGGATCGGGGAAGTAGCGGTAATCGTGCGCGTCTTCCTTGCTCCGCATCGAACGGGTTTCGTTCTTGTCGGGATCGTAGAGCCGGGTTTCCTGCACCACGGTGCCGCCATCCTCGATCAGATCGACCTGACGGCGCGCCTCGCTCTCAACCACGGCCATCACAAAGCGGACCGAGTTGACGTTCTTGGTTTCGGTGCGGGTGCCGAATTCTTCGCCGGGTTTGCGGACGCTGACATTAACGTCTGCCCGCATCGAACCCTGATCCATGTTGCCATCGCACGAACCGACATAGCGGACGATCTGGCGTAGCTTGGCGAGGCAGGCCCCGGCCTCTGCCGGGCTGCGCATATCCGGGCGGCTGACGATTTCCATCAAGGCCACGCCGGAGCGGTTGAGATCGACATAGGACATCGTCGGATGCTGATCGTGCATCAGCTTTCCGGCGTCCTGTTCGACGTGAATGCGTTCGATTCCGATGGTCTTGGTGCTGCCTTCGGGGTCTTTTTCATCGAGGATCACATCGAGCGAACCTTCGCCGACAATCGGATGGTACAGCTGGCTGATCTGATAGCCCTGCGGCAGATCGGCGTAGAAGTAGTTCTTGCGGTCAAACC
>VFKS01000276.1 GCA_009885425.1 Novosphingobium sp. | reverse complement strand
GCCACTTCCTTGAGGATGCCGAAAATGATGTCCTGACGGCGCATCGTCGAGGCGCCTTCAACCCCCAGCTCTTCGGCCATTTCGACCAGCTCGGCGGAGGTTTTTCTCTTGAGTTCTTTAAGATGCATTTTGACTGTCGTTCCGTGAATTCGGGTCTGTGAATGGCCGGACGATCATGGGGCTTGGGGAAAGCGGATCGCGCCGCGCATTGACGCGCAGGCCTTGCCGGACAGCGGCGGGATAGGCCTGCTGCCGCAGTTAGTCAATCTACCATGCGTTCTGCCCGCTGGCGAAGCTGCGCTATTTCCCGGCGGTCTGCGCCGCGTTGCCAACCGCCTGCATCGCGGTTCCGGATTCAACTGCGCAGCGCTGAATCTCGCCTGACAACTGCTTGCCAAATTCAGGGGAGTTGGCCAGCCGCTTGATATGCCCGCCATAATCCAGCCCCGGCGACCGCACATCAAGCCGCCCGATGTAATAGGCGACAGCGGCAATCAACAACCCGGACGATTTTTCATCCTTCTTTTCTCCGGCTTCTCCCACCGCATAAAGCAGCGCCGTAACACAACGCATTTCGGCTTCGGCAACCGGTTCGAGCGGTTGCGTAGCTGCCGCAGCAGCGGCGATAAGCGTAAAACCAATCATCTGAAACGACCCCTGCTATCCAACCCGGCTCAAAACGGGCGCAATACCACCATAATCACGATAAGCGCCGCCGCAATCCCGGGTACTTCGTTGAGCATACGCAGCTTGCGTCCGGTCAATCTGCGCTCACCGCGCTGCAAGGCGGCATGATAGCCCGCCAGCCAGACTTGATAGGCGGTCAAGCCCAGGACTGCCGCCAGTTTCACGTGGAACCAGCCATGGGCAAAAGCGCCGGTTGAATAAGCCAGCACCAACCCCAGCACCCAGACAGCGATCAGCGAGGGCCACAGGATGATCTTGAGTAGCTTGGCCTCACGGTCCAGCCAGCGAGCGCTTTCCTCGGACCCGAGCTCAGCCTCTTGGTGATAAATGAAATAGCGCGGCAGCATGAATAGCCCGGCCATCCAGAAGATCACGAAAATAATATGGCCGGCCTTAAGCCAGAGATAAGTCATCGACAGCACCCAGTTCATTGTGGCTTGATAGCCTATCCGCGCCAGCCGCGCACCAGTGAAAGCAGCTGACCGACGTGTTCAAGCGGGGTGGTCTGACCGATCCCGTGACCCAGATTGAACACGTGCGGCCGGTCAGCAAAAGCTTCGAGTACGCGCAGCGTCTGCCGCTCCAGCTCTTCGCCGCCAGCGATCAGCAACAACGGGTCGAGATTCCCCTGTACTGGCAGGCCGGCGGGCAGATTGGCATGGGCCCAGAGCGGATCGATCGTCTCATCGAGCCCCAACGCATCCACTCCGGTTTCGCGGGCATAGGCCGGCAGTTTTTCTCCGGCGCCCTTCGGGAAACCGATGATTGGCACTGCCGGGAACCGCGTGCGAATTGCGCTAACGATGGCCGCATTGGGGGCGATCACCCAGCGTTCGAACTCGCTGGGAGCAAGGCTGCCCGACCAACTGTCAAATAGCTGCACTGCTTCGGCCCCGGCGGTGATCTGCCCGGCAAGATATTCAATTGTCACGGCGGTGATCGCATCGATGATCGCCTGAAACGCTGCTGGATCGCTGTACGCCATGCTGCGGGTATCGTGCTGATCGCGGCTGCCTTCGCCCGCCACCATATAGGTCGCGACGGTCCAGGGGCTGCCAGCGAAGCCGAGCATGGTCTTGTCAGCCGGAAGCTGGGCGCGGACCAATTTCACCGTCTCGTAGATCGGGCTGAGCCGCTGTGGGACCGCGTGAAGGCTCGACAAGGCGGTATCGACCAGGCGTGGTGACAAGCGCGGACCTTCACCGACCAGAAATTCGAGATCCTGTCCCATCGCATAGGGCACGATCAGAATGTCCGAAAACAGGATCGCCCCGTCCATTCCGTATCGGCGGATCGGCTGGATCGTGATCTCGGCCGCAGCCTCGCTGTCATAGACCAGCGCCAGAAATCCGCCCTTCTCGGCGCGCAAGGCGCGGTACTCGGGTAGATAGCGCCCAGCCTGCCGCATCAGCCACGTAGGCCTTGGCCGGACGTTTTGACCGCGCAGTGTTTCAAGCAACAAACCAGGCATTTTTGGCACATCCAATCAAAATCAATTAAGATTGAATCTAAGGATTCAGTTGTAGTTGTCCTGTGGAAAGCGGGGACGGAGCGCCCTTGCCGGAATTCTCCCGCGCTGAACAGGGCAAACCGCAAGCCCGAATCGTGCTCTGCGTGAGTCAATCGATCGTTTTCCCCACTGTTTGCAACCTGTGGGCAAGACTATCCACCTGTCCACAAGGTGCTTGCCCGCAACCTGCCAGTGGGGGTGAAATAGGCGACCAAACTTGTGCCCCTGTTCCTCCCATGGTTTATGGGCCCAGTCATCCACAGGAAGCTTCCCCCGAACCACCATGCCGCGTCTGCATCTCCATCTCCTGTCGGATTCGACCGGCGAAACGCTTGAGATGCTGGCCAAGGCGGCACTGGCCCAGTTCGAAGGTTCCGAAGTGATCCGTCACTTCTGGCCAATGGTCCGCTCGCAGCAACACCTTGACCGGATCATGGGAGAGATCGGCGCAAATCCCGGGCTTGTCTTCTTCACCTTAGCCAATGCTGACATTCGGGCCCGATTGGAAGAGCGCTGCATCGCACTTGGCCTGCCGGTGGTCCCGGTGCTTGATGCCGCAGTCGCCGCGCTGGAAAGCGCGCTGGGCCAGCACCCCAAAGCTCGCCCCGGCAGCCAGCACATCATGGACGAGGCCTATTACAGGCGGGTTGAGGCAATCCATTACACCATCGCCCAGGATGACGGGGTCGGTTGGGAAAACTGGGAGGCGGCCGACATTGTTCTCGCCGGGGTATCGCGGAGCTCCAAAACACCAACCTCGATCTACCTCGCCAATCGCGGTTACAAGGTCGCCAACATCCCGATCGTGGTCGAAAGTCCTCCGCCGCCCGCGCTTTATGGGTTGAAGCATCCGTTGGTGGTCGGGCTGACCACGGCGCCCGACCGGCTGGTTCAGGTTCGCCGGAATCGCTTGCTCTCGCTCAATCAGGCACCCGAAACCGCTTATGTTGATAGCGAGCGGGTCAACAGCGAGGTGCAGTATGCGCGGCGGATGTTTGCCGACAATGGCTGGCCGGTGATCGATGTAACCCGCCGCTCAATCGAAGAAACGGCGGCCGCGATTATCAATCTTTACAATGAATTTATCGCTGCGCGGGGTGAGGCATGAGCCTGATCCTCGCATCACAAAGCCAGTCGCGCCGAGCGATGCTCGATGCTGCCGGTGTGGCCTACACCGCCAAACCGGCGCAACTCGATGAGCGCGCGCTGGAGGCCGGCCTTGTTGGTGCCCCGGCGGATCAGATCGCTCTTGCCCTGGCCGAGGCCAAAGCCAAGGCTGTTTCAGCCGATCATCCCGGCGCATTGGTGCTGGGCAGTGATTCGCTGGTCGCGGTAGAGCGGCGCCGGTTCGACAAGCCCGGCTCGATAGAGCAAGCTGCGGCGCATCTGCGGTTCTTTTCGGGGCGCGAGATGCAGCTTCACTCTGCGGCGGCGCTGGTCCGTGACGGCGTGGTGGTTTGGCGCCATGCTGCGCTTGCCCGGCTCAATGTGCGCGTGCTGTCAGAAGCATTCATCGCTGATTACCTCAGCCATGAATGGCCGGCGGTTGCGGGCTGTGTCGGTGTGTTCCGGATCGAGGCGCGCGGGGTGCAGCTGTTTGAGAATGTGGCGGGCGATCACTTCACCGTACTGGGCATGCCGCTGCTGGCTGTCTTGCAGGGTTTGCGCGAAGCAGGGGAGTTGCCCGGATGACGGTTGCCTATGCCGAAGTGATCGGCGATCCGATTTCGCAATCGAAAAGCCCCGCGATCCATTCCTTTTGGCTGAACAAGTTGGGCATCGAAGCCGATTACCGCGCGGCCCATGTCACAGCGGCTGGGCTTGCGGACTACTTTGCCGCGCGCCGCGACGATCCCGATTGGCGCGGATGCAACATCACCATGCCGCACAAGCAGGCGGCCTTGGCCCAGCTCGATGCGGTCGATCCGCAGGCCG
Organism: Novosphingobium sp.; assembly: GCA_009885425.1. GTDB lineage: Bacteria > Pseudomonadota > Alphaproteobacteria > Sphingomonadales > Sphingomonadaceae > Novosphingobium. The sequence goes on along the minus strand of VFKS01000276.1, from coordinate 5,381 downwards.
CCCGGATCGGCGCGGTCAATACCGTGGTGCGCGGCGCTGATGGCGGGTTGACTGGGTTCAACACTGATGCCCCCGGCTTTCTCGAACCCCTGCTGCCGCGGCTGGACGAGACGCATTTGTATCGGATGGCGCGGGTCCTGGGCGCAGGCGGTGCAGCGCGGGCAATCGTAGCGGCGTTGGCTGGGGCCGGGTTCACGCTGGTGCTGGCTGCGCGTGATCCAGCCAAGGCCCGCGCGATGCTTGATGAGCTGGCCCCGCGCGGGGAGCACCACGCAGTCAGTCTCGATCATTTCGCTACGCCCACCGACTTTGCCTTTGATGACCGCGCCGGCCTGCTCGATCTGGTGGTCAACGCCAGCCCGCTGGGGATGGCCGGACAGCCGCCCTTGGTGTTCGACTTCAGCCATGTCCCGCCAGGCAGTGTGGTCTATGACATCGTCACCAACCCACTCGAGACGCCGCTGCTGGCTGGCGCACGCGGGCGCGGGTTCGAAACGATCGATGGGCTGGCGATGCTGATCGGTCAGGCGGCGGTGGCCTTTGAAAAGTTCTTCGGGCAGCCCGCACCGCGCGCACACGACGGCGAGTTGCGGGACCTGTTGACCTGATGGCTAAACCTTTCATCCTCGGCCTCACCGGATCAATCGGCATGGGTAAAAGCGCGGTCGCAGCGATGTTTCGCGGTCTTGGCGTGCCGGTGTTCGATGCCGATGCTGCGGTTCACCTCTTGCAGGGACCGGGCGGAGCTTGCATCGATCCGATCGAGCGGGCCTTTCCCGGCACCACTGGTCCCGCCGGAGTGGACCGGCAAAAGTTGGGTGCAGCAGTGTTCGGCAATCCCGCGGCGCTGGGGCAGCTCGAACTGATCGTCCACCCCGAAGTGGCCGAATTGCGCCGAACCTTTCTGGCCGACAATGCCGCTGCCCCGCTGATCGTGTTCGATATCCCGCTGCTATTCGAAAAGACTGGCAACCACGGCCTCGATGCGGTGCTGGTCGTCTCGGCGCCCGCTGCGATGCAGCGCGAACGGGTGTTAGCCCGGCCGGGCATGACGCCAGAGAAATTCGAGCAGATTCTAAAGCTGCAGATCTCTGATGCCGAAAAACGGGCGCGCGCCGACCACGTGATCGACACCGGGGTCAGCCTGGCCGAAACGCGCCATGCGGTGCAGCGGCTTGTCCATGCAATCACTGGACCGCAAAAATAGCCGACGACCCCCTTGTAACCGATCCGTAACAGGCAGATATCAGTTCGGTAATGCGTGAGATTATTTTCGATACCGAAACCACCGGGCTTGATCCCAAGGGCGGTGATCGGCTGGTCGAGATCGGCTGTATCGAAATGGTTAACCGGGTCTCGACCGGAAACACCTTTCACGGCTATTTCAACCCCGATCGCGATATGCCGGCTGCTGCTGAGGCGGTCCACGGGCTGTCGGTCAGCTTCCTCTCGGACAAACCGCGGTTCCACGAACGGGTCGCCGAACTGCTCGAATTCCTCGGCGACGAAACCAAGCTCGTCGCCCACAACGCCGGGTTCGATTTTGGCTTCGTCAATTCCGAACTGGAAATGTGCGGATTGCCGCCGCTGGGGCGCGAACGGATGATTGATACCGTGGCGATGGCGCGGATGCGGCATCCCGGGGCCAAGAATTCGCTCGATGCCTTGTGCACCCGCTATGGGATCGATCGCAGCCACCGTACCCGCCACGGCGCGCTGCTCGATGCTGAACTGCTCGCGCAGGTCTATGTCGAGCTGACCGGGGGCCGCCAGATCGGCCTGTCGCTCGCCGCAGAGACCGAAATCAGTCTGGTTCAAACCATGTCCGCGCCCAAGCGCGACCGACCATTCCGTCCCGCCCGGCCGCATCAGGCCAGCGAGGCTGAACGCGCGGCACACGCCGCATTCCTCGAAACGGTAAAGTCCCCGCTTTGGACCGACTAAGCCCGATCGAGCTGCAGTAACAGGAGAAGGTATCCATGGACATTCGCGTATCGGGCCATCAGATCGAAACTGGCGAAGCCCTGCAAGTGCACGCACAGGACCGCCTCACTGCGATTGTCGACAAATACTTCCCCAAGGCGCTGTCCAGCGCGGTCACTTTCAACCGCGCGCCCGCAGCCGCGTTCCGCTGTGATATCGTCACCCATGTGATGCACGGCCTGGTGCTGAAAGGCGCTGGGGTTGCTCAAGACGCCCATGCCGCGCTCGATCAGGCGGCCGAAAAGATCGACAAACAGCTGCGCCGCTACAAACGGCGCCTCAACGATCACTCCGAACAGTCGGCCCACGCCATGCGTGCTGATGAAGCGTCCTACACCGTCTTCGTCGAACCCGATGATGCCGTCGAAGAAGTGACCAGCGAAGCGCCGGTAATCATCGCTGAAACCCGGGTCGATGTGCCCGAAGCGACGGTTTCCGACGCGGTCATGATGCTCGATCTGCGCAACACCAATGCGCTGCTGTTCAAGAATGCCGGTTCGGGCAAGCACAACATGGTCTACCGGCGCGGAGACGGCTCAATCGGATGGGTTGAACCTTCCTGAAGCGCAGGCTAAAGGCGCCCGCTGATCCGGTGGGCGAGGGGGATCTAGCAGTGGCAGTCCTTGCAAGCGCGGAACACCCCGCGCTTGCCGCCCCCTATTTGGATAAATCGTCTGAAATGACTGAACTTTTTTCCCTGATGCCCGAAGCGGTCGGCACTATCGTAGCCGACAGCAAGCAGGCCGTTCTTGAGCAGCTTTCGCAGCGATTCGCGGGCGTCTACGGGCTTAATCCGGTATTGGTGCTCGAACGCATCGAAGAGCGTGAGAAACTGGGCAGCACTGGTTTTGGCCGCGGCGTGGCGATCCCGCATGCCCGGATTCCCGATCTCAGTCGTCCGGTTGGGGCATTTCTGCGGCTGACCACGCCGGTTGCGTTTGATGCCGCTGACGGCATGCCGGTCGATCTGGTGTTCGGGCTGCTTTCGCCCGAGGCCGCTGGCGCCGCGCACCTGCACGCGCTGGCCGCGATCAGCCGCTTGATGCGAGATGAGGCGATGCACCGCGCGCTGGGCGAAGCGCCGGGGGCAGAGGCGCTCTATGCGCTGCTGTCGAACTCGATCGAAAAGGACGCTGCGTAATCACGCGGCTACCCGCCCACCTCGAAGTGGCGGGCCTGATCCGTGCGGTTCATGCCGCGGGCGGATTCGCTGCTGTGCTTAACAAGGGCGAACGCGAAGCCGGAACAATCCTGGTCGTTTTGGCCGAAAAGGGCGGAAATGCGCGGTTGTTTGAGCGGGTTCCCGACGCCCAGGGTGGCCGGATCTGGACCACGACAAGGTCCCAAGATGCTGAAAACCCATTCGAATTTGGCGAATACCTCGATCGCTGCCGCGGTCGCGACCCGGATCTGTGGATTATTGAACTGGATATCGCGGATGGTGAACGGTTCATCGGAATAGACACCGATGCGACTTGACTTTGCTGCACCGCACAATCAAAGGCGCTTCACTCTTTGACGCGTAGGCTGCGGCCTCGGACAGTTCGGTTCGTGGTGCAAGCACGCAGACGGGGGGCAGCCGGCAGGATTTCCGGCTTGGGGTAACAGGTGGCTCGCCGCTATTCGCTTCAAACCATCCTGCGCGGGCGCGTCCACCGCCCAAGAATGACTTCTTATGAGCCGCAAGCTCCACCAGGCCTCAGCACTTTCCGTGGCCACCATGATTGCATTCGTGATTGCCAGCGCCGACGGTTCGGGCGCAGCCGCACAGACCTTGGGGTCCGTTGCCGCTATTCAGGAACCGGCCTCCCAGATCATTACCCAGCCGGTCATCGAGACGCTTCCCGCTCCTGCGGTTGAAGTGAAAGAAGACCTGCCGGAAGCCAAGCCAGTTGAAGCCCGCCCGATCAAGGCTGGCTCGCTGGCTCAGATGGTTTCGGCCCAGCCCCAGCTGGCTGAAATCCCGCGCGAACTGCACTGCCTCGCCGGTGCGATCTATTTCGAAGCCAAAAGCGAATCGCTGACGGGTCAGCTGGCCGTTGGCCGGGTGATCGTGGCGCGCTCAAAGTCAGGCCGCTTCCCCAACTCCTATTGCGGCGTGGTCTTCCAGCCCTCGCAGTTCTCGTTCGTGCGGGGCCGTTCGATGCCCGGCATTTCCAAGGGCTCAAAACAGTGGAAGAATGCCGTCGCCGTGGCCCAGATCGCGCATTCGGGCGCCTGGTCCAGCCCGGTTGAAGGGGCGCTGTTCTTCCACGCGACCTATGTCAGCCCCGGCTGGAAACTGCGCCGGGTCGGCCGGGTCGAAAACCACGTTTTCTACCGGTAAAGCTATTCGCCTTCGCTAATAGCTAGTAACACCAGCCCGCTCCCCCGGCCCGACCACCCACAGGGTAACCTCATCGGGTGGTCGGGCCGGGGAAGCGGGCTGGTGCTGCCTCCCGCCGTCAGGCTGACAGCGCTTTGAATTCCACCCACACAGGCGCGTGATCACTGGCCTTCTCGCGCCCGCGATGGTCCTTGTCGACTCCGCAAGCCACCAGCCGGTCAGCCAGTTCCGGTGAGAGTAGCGCGTGGTCGATCCGAAAACCATGGTCGCGCTGCCAGGCACCGGCCTGATAGTCCCAATAGGTCCAGACCCCGCCTTGCGGATTATGCGTGGCCAGTGCGTCGGTCCAGCCATCACCGAGCAGGCGGAAATAGGCATCGCGCGATTCGCCCTGCATCAGCGCGTCGTCGGCCATTGCCGCAGGCGCCCAGACATCGCTGTCATGCGGGATCACGTTGTAATCGCCGAGCACGACTGCTGGGAGTTCCTCAGCCGCAATTTCGGCCATCCGGGTCCGCAGCCGCTCCATCCAGCGCAGCTTGTAGTCAAACTTTGGGCCCGGCTGGGGATTGCCGTTGGGCAGATAGATGCAGGCGACGCGGGTGCCGAACACCTCCGCCTCAAGATAGCGCGAATGCTCGTCCTCTGGCTCGCCCGCCAAGCCGCGCTGAATTTCGACCGGGGTGGCTCCATCAGCCAGAATCGCGACGCCGTTGAACCCTTTCTGGCCGTGCCACAGCGAGTGGTAACCGAGCTTGAGGAACTCATCGACGGGAAAGCCTTCGTCCTGGGTCTTGATTTCTTGCAGACAGGCAACCGCCGGACGCGTCTCCTCCAGCCATTCGAGCAGCCGCGGCAGCCGCGCCTTGATCCCGTTGATATTGAAACTGGCGATCTTCATGATTTTTCGTGTCCGATGCTGCTGTCGCAGCCTCTGGTGCAACACCGGCCCGAGCCGTTAGGCGAGTAGATCATACGGCGAAGCTGGATCCGCAGCCACAGCCGGCACTGGCGTTGGGGTTGGTCACCTTGAACGCTGAGCCGCCGAGCGATTCGACGTAGTCGACGACCG
>VFKS01000414.1 GCA_009885425.1 Novosphingobium sp. | reverse complement strand
CCCCCGCCACAATCCCCAGTTCCGCCGCACGGCCGCCGGGGATTTCCAGCACGGCTTTGGCGAGGCCGACCGAGTTGAGCGGGCTTTCGTCATAGGGGACGGCGTTGGCTTCGATGTTGCTGATCCGGCCATCGACGCCGACGAAAATCAGATCGAGCGGGATCACGGTGTTGCGCATCCAGAAGCTGGCGCCGCGCGGAGGATCGAAGGGAAAGATCATCCCTTCATCTGGGCCCAGTTCGGTGCGGAACATCAGACCTTTGGCTTGCTCCTGCGGGGTGCGGGCGAGTTCGGCCCGGAAGGCGAAGGTCTTGCCGGCATGGATCACCTTCAGCGGGATCACCGGCAAACCTGACACTGGGTGCACCGATGGCGAACTTTGCGTCGATTGCGCCCCGGCCTCGCCCGAATTGGGCGAGCAGGCGGCCAGCACGGCGGCTAGAGCTGAGATCAAAAACCGACGCATCATTCGTCCTCATCCGCTTGCCCTGCCCAATCGAGCGCAGCCTGTTCACTAGGGGAATTGACCAATTCGCGGGCGCTGTCCAGCCTGTGCCCGGCGCGCAGCAGTGCGGCGATCTGCTTTTCGCGCACTGCCCGGTCCGTTGCACCCGCGCCGAATGGGCCAAACCGGCGTTTGCGGGCCATGGCGAGCGCGGCGCGGCGCTGTTCGCCCTCACCCGCGCGAACCTCCTCGCGCACATCCTCGGCGATCCCGGCGGCGTGTAGCGCCTGGCCGATCCGCCGCTGGCCATAGCCGCGCCGCAACAGGCTGCCGCTCTTGGCGCGGGCATAGGCGGCATCGTCGATAAAGCCATTGGCGACGAACTTTGAAGCAATCGCGGTAACCGGCGGATCGTCCTCGCCATCCCAGCCCCGCTCGCGCAATTTTCGCCGCAGGTAATCCTCCAGCTTGGCCGCGCTGGTGGCAAAGCGCGCGACATAGGCCAGTGCCAGCTCCTCCAGCCGGGCTGCACCCAGCGGTTTGGGCGGTTGAGGGATACGTTTGGGGCGGTCGCGGCGGTTCATTGGCCATAATCGTGCCACACTGTGCCGCGATTGGGAAAGCCTGTGATTGCTGGGTCTGTCCCTAGCGGTTGACCATGACACCGCGGTGAAGCCGGAAAATCGGCCCATCGCCATGAATATGAACGGGTTTTCGCGCATGACTGATGCTTCCACGCTGGAGCCTGATGCCGCCGTCAGCCTTGTGCCGACGCCAAATCACGACGATCTGCCGCGCCGCTTGTCCACTTTCGCCACATTTGGTGAGGCGCTGGACTATGCCGCACAGGGCAAACGCGGGCTCAATTTCCACGATCCGCGTGGCACCTTGAAGCGGGTCTATCCGTTCAGCGAGCTGCGCGAGGATTCGCTGGCGATGGCCCGGCGGCTGCTGGCCCACGGGATCACCAAGGGTGACCGGATCGCCCTGATTGCCGAAACCGGGCCGGAATTTGCCGCGCTGTTCTGCGGCTGTATTTATGCCGGGGCCTGGCCAGTGCCGCTGCCACTGCCGACCAGCTTTGGCGGCAAGGAAGCCTATATCGACCAGCTAGCGGTCCAATTGGCCTCCAGCGATCCCAAAACACTGTTCTACCCGGCCGAGATCGCCGAAATGACCGGCGCAGCGGCGGCCCGGCATGGCTGTGAAGGGATCACTTGGGAAGACTTCGCCGCCACCGAAGCCCCCGCGCTCGATCTGCCTGCGGCCAGCGGCGATGATATCTGTTATCTGCAATATTCCAGCGGATCGACCCGCTTCCCGCACGGCGTTGCGGTCACCCACACCTCGCTGCTCAACAACCTTGCCGGCCACGGCGAAGGGATGCTGCTGGAAGAAAGCGACCGCTGCGTCAGTTGGTTGCCATGGTATCACGATATGGGGCTGGTCGGCTGCTTCCTCTCGCCGATCGCCAACCAATGTTCGGCCGACTATATCAAGACCGAGGATTTCGCTCGGCGCCCGCTGGCCTGGCTCGATATGATCAGCCGCAATCCCGGCAATACGCTCAGCTATTCGCCGACCTTCGGCTATGACATTTGCGCGCGGCGCATTTCCAGCCAGAGCAATGTCGCCGAACGCTTTGACCTGTCGCGCTGGCGGATCGCCGGCAATGGCGCCGATATGATCCGGCCCGACGTGATGCAGGGCTTCGTCAACGCCTTTGCCCCCGCCGGGTTCAAGGCCAGTGCCTTCCTGCCGAGCTATGGCCTTGCCGAAGCCACTTTGGCAGTCACGATTATGCCGCCGGGCGAAGGGATCCGGGTTGAGCTGGTTGAGGAAGAACGCCTGTCCGGCGCCCCGCGCGACCTATCCCGCCCGGCCCGCTACCGCGCGATCGTCAACTGCGGCAAAGCGGTCAAGGATATGACCATCGAAGTGCGCGGCGCCCACGATGAAGTGCTGAGCGATCACCACATCGGCAAGGTCTGGTGCAAGGGGCCGAGCGTGATGCAAGGCTATTTCCGCGACGATGAAGCGACCAAGGCCTGCATGGTCGATGGCTGGCTCGACACCGGCGATATGGGCTATCAGGTCGATGGTTACCTGTTCATCGTCGGCCGGGCCAAGGACATGATCATCATCAACGGCAAGAACCATTGGCCGCAGGATATCGAATGGGCAGTCGAACAACTGCCCGGCTTCAACCACGGCGATATCGCGGCCTTCAGTATCGAAACCGAAACCGGCGAGGAATCGGTCGCGGTGCTGGTCCACTGCCGGGTCTCCGATCCCGAAGAGCGCCAGAAGCTGCACGATACAATCCGCGACAAGGTCCGCTCGATCCTCGGCCACCCGGCAATCGTCGAACTGGTCCCGCCGCGCACCCTGCCGCGCACCAGCAGCGGCAAACTGAGCCGGGCCAAGGCGAAAAAGCAGTACCTGGCCGGAGAGATCGAGCCGTTCAAGCTGGCGGCTTGAGCAGCACGCCCGGCAAAACCATCCCCAAATGGGACGCGCATGCCAGTTGCCTTCGCTTGGCAAGAGCATAGACTGCCCCGAGGGTCGCACTGAAATTGCCTTGTCGGGGGGAGGCCACAATGAACGATGCTGCTGAAAATCAAGAGAGTTTTGGCGTTCTGGTCGGCTGGGCCCATCATGGGATCGGCGAGAAGCTGGATCTGACGCTGCAATGCGTCAAATCGACCCGCCGCGATAATCCGGCAGAGATCGACGATCACCATTTCGTAATGACCCCCAGCCAGGCCGCAGTGCTGGCCAACTATCTGTTTCACATTTCGGGCCAAAGCCCGCCCACACAGCGCAAGGGATTGTTGCGGCGGCTGCTCGGCTGAACCGTCCACCCTTGCCGCCCCTGTCTTATCTTGATAACACAGCTTGCATAGTTCGAACAGTGATCCCACATTGGCCGAACGACGCTTTGTGAGGATAAGACATGGCTAATACGCCGACTGCAATCGCCATCGAAACCCCGACCATCACCCTGACCGCGCCCGATCCGGTGCCGGTGGTGCTGCCCGAATCGGCGATCGGGCTGGTTCCGGTTTCGCCTGACGACAAGTCCAAGCTGGAAACCAAGGTCGATGCGTTCATCGCCGATCTGGTGGCGTCGGACGCGAACTCCCCCGAATTCGGCAAGAAGGTCGATCAGATCACCAATATGGGCCGCAAGGAAATCATGGCCGCATCGGGGATGTCGAACCGTTTCCTCGACCGGCCGATCCGGGCGATGGACAAGGATTCGGGCGTCGGTGCCAATCTGGCGGAACTGCGCCGCACGGTCGAAACGCTCGATCCGGGCAAACAGGGTAAACTATCCAAGGGCCGCAAGATCTTCGGGATCATCCCATTCGGCAATTCGATGAAGCGCTATTTCCAAAGCTATGAGAGCGCGCAGGGCCATATTCAGGCCGTGCTGGGCCATCTAGGCTCGGGCAAGGACGAGCTGCTGATGGATAACGCCGCGATTGATGTTGAGCGGCAAAAGCTGTGGGAGGCGATGGGCCAGCTCGAGCAGATGATCCACATCAGCCGCACGCTCGACGGTAAGCTTGAAGAGAAAGCCGCCGATCTCGACGCGACCGACCCGGCCAAGGCCAAGGCGATCCGGGAGAGCGCACTGTTCTATGTGCGCCAGCGGACCCAGGACCTGCTCACCCAGATGGCGGTCTCGGTGCAGGGCTATCTCGCGCTCGATCTGGTCAAAAAGAACAACGTTGAACTGGTCAAAGGGGTGGACCGGGCCAGCACCACCACGGTCGCCGCGCTGCGCACTGCGGTTACGGTTTCGCAAGCGATGGCCAACCAGCGACTGGTGCTGGAACAAGTCACTGCGCTCAACAGCACCACGGCTGGTCTGATCGATTCGACTGGCACGTTGTTGCGCGAACAGACCGGCAAAATCCACGAAATGGCGGCCAGCAGCACGATCCCGATTGAAACGCTGCAACGCGCCTTCCAGAACATCTATGACACGATGGACAACATCGACACCTTCAAGATCAAGGCGCTCGAGAGCATGAAGCAGACCGTCACCACGCTGTCATCCGAGGTGGAAAAGTCCAAAGGCTATATCGCCCGGGCCGAAGGCGCCAATCAGGCCCGGGTCGCCAGCGACGCGCCCAGCTTGCTGAGCCTGGAGGGTTAAGCTGTTGTCCGGTCCAGCGCAGCAATCAGACCAGATTATCGGAGCTGCGCGGCGCGTGCTGGTCGATCAGCGCGCCGGCGGCCGGCGGCGTTCGATCGGTCAAGGCGCTGCCAAAATTCGCGCTGGGCATTTCTGGCGCAAGGTCCGCAACATTGCGCTGGCAGGTGCGGCGATCTGGTTTGGCACAGTGATCATCGGCACGATCATCGGCGGGATCGGCTTTACCGGTCTGGTGCTGGGCTTGGGGCTCAGCGCTGCCGCCTTGTACCTACTGGGCAAATACCCGCGCTTTAAGATGCCGACCCGGGCCGACCTTGATCCGACCGGGACCGATGCCCGCGCGCTTGTCGGCCGGACCGAGCTGTGGCTGGAAACCCAGCGCCGCGCGCTGCCGCCGCCTGCGGTGCAATTGGTCGATCAGATCAGTCTGCAGCTGGATGGTCTGGCCGCGCAGCTGGTTGATGTCGATCAGGCCCATCCGAAGGCTGCAGAAGTGCGCAAACTGGTGGGCGAACACCTGCCCAATGTGATCGACGGCTACCGCAAGATCCCTGAAAACCTGCGTTATGAAGACCGCGCCGGGAGCAATCCCAACGCGCAGTTCATCGGCGGCCTGCGGACCATCAGCGACGAGATCGATTCGATCACCCGCCAGCTCGCAATGGGCGCGATCGACAATCTAGCGATCACCACCCGCTATCTCGACTACAAATACGGTGAAGCTTTGGACGAAGGCCAGAAAGCCTGATGCGCGTTCCGATCCCGCACAAGCTGGGCAAGGACGAGGTCAAGCGGCGCCTGCGGGAACGCAGCGGTGAACTGGCCGGGCTGTTCCCGGGCGGCAAGGCCGATGTTGCGATCAACTGGCCATTGGAAGACCGGATGGCGATGCAGGT
>VFKS01000391.1 GCA_009885425.1 Novosphingobium sp. | reverse complement strand
GTGTTTGAAAAGGCATGAGCATCGATCTCGGCCATGTCTTAGGCGCGGCGCAGGGCTATCGCGAACTGGCCAAGGCGGCGCTGGCGGATATCGATCCGGCGCACCAGCGGGCGCATCACGGTTTTGCCTGGATCGCAACCAGCGTTGCGGCGCTTGAAGCGGTGGCCGGCTGGCTGGAAAGCAACAACGGCGGCACCGAACTGGACCGTCAGGTTGCGCTGCTGGCTTTCGCCGAAACACTGGGGCAGCTGACCGGCGGACTTCCGATGGGGCAGAACGAATTGCTGCGCCCCGGCGATCTTGGACTGGGGCAAATGGCGCGCGATCTGGCCCACGCCTGCCTCGATCTGATCGAAGGCGATTTCGCCCAGACCCGCGATGCAGTGGCTGCTTCACTGGCGGCGGGACAGTGGCCGAGCGAGCGCTTTGGCGATACGGAACTCGATGCGATCCGCGATCAATTCCGCAGATTCACCGATGCCGAAATTGTGCCCCATGCGCACAAATGGCACCTTGCCAATGATCTGATCCCCGAAGGTACCGTCGCGGCAATGGCTGATCTTGGCACCTTTGGCGTTTGCATACCGGAAGAATATGGCGGTCTAGGCCTGTCGAAGCTGGTGATGTGTCTGGTCACCGAGGAATTGTCGCGCGGCTGGATCGGGGCCGGATCGCTCGGCACCCGCAGCGAGATCGCGGGCGAGTTGATTACGATGGGCGGCACCGAGGCCCAAAAGGCGCACTGGCTTCCCCGGATCGCCAGCGGCGAAGTGCTGCCGACGGCGGTGTTCACCGAGCCTGATGTCGGATCAGACCTCGGCTCGCTGCAAACCCGCGCGCGGCAGAATGCTGACGGCGAATGGGTGATCGACGGGGCCAAGACCTGGATCACCCATGCCAGCCGGTCTGACCTGATGACCATGCTGACCCGCACGCTGCCCGATTCAAAAGGCTATGCTGGGCTATCGATGTTGCTGGTCCCCAAGCCGCGCGGGACGGCTGACGATGCCTTCCCGGCTGAAGGCATGGCGGGCAGCGAGATCGAAGTGCTCGGCTATCGCGGGATGCGCGAATATGCGCTGGCCTTCGATGGCATGCGCGCCCCGGCCGATGCGCTGCTGGGCGGGGAGCAAGGGCAGGGCTTTAAGCAGTTGATGCGGACCTTTGAAGGCGCCCGAATCCAGACTGCCGCGCGCGCCGTGGGCGTGGCCC
>VFKS01000328.1 GCA_009885425.1 Novosphingobium sp. | reverse complement strand
GGTTCACGCGCCTAGGTTTTCTGGCGCGCGGGCCTTGATCCCGCAGATGTCGAGGAAGTTCGCCAGCATCGCGTGGCCGTGTTCGGTAGCGATGCTTTCCGGGTGGAACTGGACCCCGTGGATCGGCAGCGTGGCGTGACGAAAGCCCATCACGTGGCCGTCGTCCGACGTGCAGTTGATGATCAGACTATCCGGCACATCGTCGACAATCAGCGAGTGATAGCGGGTCGCCATGAACGGCGAGGGCAGGCCCTTGTAAAGCCCGGTGCCATCGTGAGTTACGCTGGAGGTCTTGCCGTGCATCAGCCCGCCGCGCACCACCTGGCCGCCAAAATGCTGGCCGATCGCTTGGTGACCGAGGCACACGCCCAGCAGCGGCTTGCCAGAATCAGCGCAGGCGGCGACCAGATCGAGGCTGATCCCGGCCTCGTTTGGCGTGCAGGGGCCGGGCGAAATCAGGAACCCTTGCGCGCCGCTCGACAGCGCTTGTCCTGCCGAAATGGCATCGTTGCGGACGACCTGCACCTCTGCGCCCAGCTCCATCAGGTAGTGGACCAGGTTCCAGGTGAAGCTGTCATAGTTGTCGATGACGAGGATCATGGCCGCGGCCATAGGCGAGGGCGAGGCGATTTGCCAGACAGGTGGCGCGGTTTTCTCAACAATCAGGCTTGCCCGCAAACCGGTCGCTGGCGCGGACCAGCCCATCGGTAATGCCGGGCTCGCTGAACAGGTGGCCGCCATCGGGAACGATTTGCAGATCGACCTGCGGCCAGGCCTTTTTGAGCGCCCAGGCGGCGGACGGCGGCGTGCAGCAATCGTGGCGGCCTTGCACGATGATCCCCGGAATGCCCGCCAGCTTATGAGCATCGCGCAGCAATTGCCCCGGCTCCAGCCAACAATCGTGGCGGAAATAGTGGTTCTCGATCCGCGCAACTGCGACCGCGTGATCATCGGCGGTGAAATCCGCGATCATGGCGGAATCGGGCAGCAGGGTGACGGTCACGCCTTCCCACATTGCCCAGGCCTTCGCCGCAGCGAGGCGCACGGCAGCATCATCGCTGGTCAGGCGGCGGTGATAAGCTTCGAGCAGTTCGCCGCGTTCCTCGGCCGGAATGTGGCTGCGGAAATCATCCCACGCCTCAGGATAGAGCTCGCTCGCGCCATAGGTGTAGAGCCAGTC
>VFKS01000049.1 GCA_009885425.1 Novosphingobium sp. | reverse complement strand
CTGCCAGTTGGAATGCCCGGCCCGGCCCAGAATGGCGAGCGCCAACCGCCGGTGCAGCCCGGTCCGCTCGATCGCCAGCGCCAGAAAGGCCCCGCCCAGAAACAGGAACATGGTCGGCGAATAATAGGCCGAGGCGGTCTTGCTGGCATCGCTGACCCCGACCAGCGGCAGGACAATGAACGGCAGCAGCGCGGTCGCCGAAAGCGGGATCGCCTCGCTCATCCACCAAGCCGCCATCCACCAGACCAGCCCGGCAGCGGGCCAGGCCATTTCCGGCATCCCTTGCGGCACTGCACTCAGCAGCGTGAATAGAAAGCCCAGCGGGCCGAGCCAGAAGCAAATACGCTTGGCGGTCATCCAAAACTCCCTTGGCGCGCCAATGCGCTGCAACACGCCTTATCGACTGCCCGGCCAAAGGGAAAGCCGGTCCACCACGCCAGCACAGTTTGTCACAGCCAGACCGGGCTTCGCGCGCAAATCCAGCGTTTTCAGACACATCCAGATTCGGGTTTGCGCCGGCTGGTAAATCGCGTCACCCTCGCGTCGGGAAACCGGACAGTCCGGTTAGGGGGAGAAAAACTGATGCCAGACAACAACCGCCTGCTGAGCATGGCAATGATCGCTTTTGGAGCGATTTTCTGCCTGATCTATCCGCTCGCCGTCATCTGGCCATCGGGTTGGGCCTGGCACGAAGGCAGTCCGGCCGCGAACAACTATTACATGATGATCGTCGGGGTCTATGCGACGCTGGGGGTCTGCCTGATCCGCGCCGCACGCAATCCGGCGGCCAATGCTTCGCTAATCTGGTTCACGGTCTGGTCCAGCCTGGTCCATGCCGGAATCATGGCGTTCCAGTCGCTCCAGCACGAAATGCACCAGGGCCATTTGCTGGGTGATGTACCAGCGCTGGTGCTGGTGGCGGTTGTGCTGGGTTATCTGATGAAGCGCCAAGGCGCTGTGGCCTGAAACTGCTGCGGGCCCCGCACCCAGGTGCGGGGCCCGTCAGGTCTTACTTGGGCGAAAGTACCATCAGCATCTGACGGCCTTCCATGCGCGGATAGCTTTCGATCTTGGCGATTTCGGCGACGTCTTCCTGCACCCGCTTGAGCAGGTTCATGCCCAGCTGCTGGTGCGAAAGTTCGCGCCCGCGAAACCGCAGCGTGACCTTGACCTTGTCGCCGTCCTCGATGAACCGGGTGACGTTACGCATCTTGGTGTCGTAATCATGATCGTCGATATTCGGACGCATCTTGATTTCTTTGATTTCCTGCGTCTTCTGGTTCTTGCGCGCCAGATTGGCCTTTTTCTGGGCCTCATAGCGGAACTTGCCGACATCGAGGAACTTGGCCACCGGCGGATCAGCGTTGGGAGAAATCTCAACCAGATCCAGGCCGACTCCAGCAGCCTGTTCAATCGCTTCGCGGGTGTACATGACGCCCAGATTTTCGCCGTTCTCGTCGATTACGCGGACTTTGTCCGATACGATCATCTGGTTGTAGCGCGGCCCGCTCTTAACGGGGGGCGTCATCGCGCGCCGGGGTGGGGGTGCTATAGTAGAATCTCCTGAACGTGGTTGATGCGCGGCTCCCTAAACCGAATCGGCGCCGGGGGGAAGGCGTCTTTGTAAGGTGCGCTAATCGCCTCCGCGATTAGCTTGGCCTAGCCAGCCCGCTCCCCCGGCCCAACCACCCACAGGGTAACCTTTAACGGGTGGTTGGGCCGGGGGAGCGGGCTGGCTAGGCCAGGTCGGGCGGATGCCCGACCGCACCGCCGTTAGGCGGACAATCAAGCAGCCCGCCATAATGGGAACTGGAGCAGCTTTCCGGACACACCCAGCAGCGCATCCACTGCGCGGGCGGGCTGCATCGCGGCGATGATCGCGGGATCGGCAGCATCCATCCCGCCGGTCAGCGCGCCGAACGCGGGCAGGATCAGCTTGCACTCGCTCACCACTGCGCAGGGGCGGACCACCCGGCGGCCGCGCGCGGTCACTTTCAGCTTGGGATGGTAGTGGCCCGACAGTTCGGGGCGGACCTCGCCAACCAGCGCTTCGTGGCGCAGCGTCAGGCCGCTCAGTTCCAGCTCGTCCACCGCAGTTCCGCCGGGGATCCGGCCCAGATCATGATTGCCGGCAATCCAGACCCAATCGGTTGCGCGGGTCAGTGCCTCAAGCATTCCGGCTGCATGCGGCTCGAGCCGGTCAGCCCCTGCGGCATCGTGGAAATTGTCGCCCAAGCAAAACACCCGCCGCGCGCCGGTTTGCCGCACTGCATCGGCCACCCGGGCCAGCGTCTCGCGGCTGTCATAGGGCGGCAGCATCTGGCCGAAGCGGGCATAGAAGCTGGCCTTTTCCAGATGCAGATCGGCGACCAGCAGGGCGTGCTCGCGCGGCCAATAGAGCGCTTGCCCTGCGGCCAGCAGCAGCTCTTCACCAGCGAACGAAAAGGGAACCATGGCTTTTCCTTGCCGGAACCGGATTCGCTTGGCAAGGGCGCAGCATGACCGACTGGACTCCCCATACGCTGCGCGCCCGCAGCTGGTTCGAAAGCCTGCGCGACCGGATCTGCGCCGAGTTCGAGAATATCGAGGCCGAGGCCGGCAGCGCCGCGCAGTTCGAATTCACCACCTGGGCCCGCGAAGAGGCCGGTAACCCCGAACCCGGCGGCGGTACGCGCGGAGTGATGAAGGGCCAGGTGTTCGAGAAAGTCGGTGTTAACATCTCGACCGTCCACGGTACGTTCGCCCCCGAATTCGCGCAGACCATCCACGGCGCGGGTGCCGACAATCCCGGCTTTACCGCCACCGGGATCAGCCTGGTTGCGCATATGGCCAATCCGCACGTCCCCGCCGTGCACATGAACACGCGTTTCCTGACCACCAGCAAACCCTGGTTCGGCGGCGGCGCCGATCTCAACCCACCGATCCCTTATGCTGAGGATACCGCCGATTTCCACGCCGCCTTTCAGGCCGCCTGCGATACCCACGGCGCGGACTATTACGAGCGGTTCAAGGCGTGGGCGGACGAGTACTTCTATATCCCGCACCGGGGGGTCCACCGAGGGGTCGGCGGGATCTTCTACGATCACCTCGATTGCGATAGCGATGCCGCGTTCGAAGCCAACTTTGCCTTCACCCGCGATGTCGGGGAAGCCTTTCTCGCTGTCTTCCCGCGCCTCGTCCGCCGCCGGATGGGCGCGGCGTTCACTGCGGCCGACACGCAGCAGCAGCTTGAATGGCGCGGGCGCTACGCCGAATTCAACCTGGTTTACGATCGCGGCACGCTGTTTGGCCTCAAGACCGGCGGCAATGTCGATGCAATCCTCATGAGTCTGCCGCCGCGAGCGGTGTGGAGCTGAGCGCTGCCATTAAGCTTTCCGCAAGCTCGCATTCGCGATAAGCCTGCTCAACCGTATCTACAGGGGACTAACAATGAACCTAGCTACCCGTCTGCTGATGCCGCTTGCTGCGATCAGCCTGATTGCTGCGCCTGCTTTGGCCCAATCGTTCCGGATCCCGACCAGCGGTACCCCCGCGGTTGAAATTGCCAAGCAGTCGGGCTGGACCGAACGCTATGACGAACACGGCAACCTGACGCTGTTCGCCGATGACATGGCGGGCGCAATCCTGCTGCGGATGATCACCGCTTCGCCGGGCGAACCGATTCCCACCAACGCCGAAATGGCCGGCGTTATTTTGGCGGGAGCGGGCGCCCAGCCCTACACCAAGAGCGAAAAGACCACTTTTGCGGGCGGTCCGGCCGAGGCGTTCCATTCGGTCATGGTGATCGACGGCGGGCCGAAAGTAGACATCAAGGTCGTGGTCCGCACCTTCGGGGGGAACAACATCGCTGTAGGCGTGACCATGATCCCCGAAACCTCCACGGCTGCGCAGCGCCAGAAGGTTGATACCCAGTTCGCCATGGTGCGGATTGTCGGCTGAAAATATTCGGCCAGCCTTAGCCAATTGTTTGCGATTGGTTGGCTAGGAGACAGTTGAACGGAGCGGCGTCTGTCACCGGCGCCGCTCCGCTCGCTCCCAGTCGCAGCAGGATTTTGGCATTGCAGCGCCTTTGCGCTTGCTCTTCGCCCCACAAAGCCGCCATCTAGGCTGCTATGCTGCGCCAGTACGAACTTGTTGAGCGGGTGCTCGCCTACGATCCCGATGCGGACGAAGCGATGCTGAACCGCGCCTATGTCTACACCGTGCAGAAACACGGCGCCCAGAAACGCGCCTCGGGCGATCCCTATTTCAGCCACCCGGTCGAAGTTGCCGGGCTGATGACCGAGCTGAAACTCGATCAGGAAACCATCATCACCGCGCTGCTCCACGATACGGTCGAGGATACGCTGGCGACGATCGAGGACATCGACAAGCTGTTCGGCCCCGAAGTCGCCCGGCTGGTCGACGGGGTGACCAAGCTGTCCAAGATCGAAGCGATGAGCGAGAACGAGCGGGCGGCCGAAAACCTGCGCAAGTTCTTCCTGGCGATGAGCGAGGACATCCGGGTGCTGCTAGTCAAGCTGGCCGACCGGCTCCACAACATGCGAACGCTCCATTTCATCAAGAGCGAGGACAAGCGCCGCCGGATTTCACTCGAAACCATGGATATCTACGCGCCCCTGGCTGAGCGCGTGGGCATGTACGAATATATGCGCGAGATGCAGCTGCTGGCTTTCGAACAGCTTGAGCCTGAGGCCTATGCCACAATCACCGGACGGCTGGCGACGATCCGTTCCAGCGAAGGCGGTCAGGTCGATGCGATTGCGTTGTCAATCAAGCAGGCGCTGGCCGAAGCGGGTCTTAAAGTCGAAGTGTCGGGCCGCGAAAAGCACCCGTTCTCGATCTGGAACAAGATGGCCGAACGCCACGTCAGCTTTGAACAGATCACCGATATCATGGCGTTCCGGGTGCTGACCGAAAGCCAGGAAGACAGCTACCGCGCGCTGGGCGTGCTTCACACCACCTGGCAGATGATCCCCGGGCGGTTCAAGGACTATATCTCGACGCCGAAATCGAACGGCTATCGCTCGCTCCACACCGCGCTGATCTTTGAAAATTCGATGCGGATGGAGGTCCAGATCCGGACCCGCGAAATGCACCGCACCAACGAATTCGGGCTCGCCGCGCATTGGGCCTACAAGCATGGTGAGCGGCCCGACGGGCAGGTCGGCTGGCTGCGCGATCTGATCGAGATCGTCGATGAAAGCCACGATGCCGAAGAACTGCTCGAACATACCAAGCTGGCGATCTACCAGGACCGGATCTTCGCCTTCACCCCCAAGGGCGCGCTGCACCAGCTGCCCAAAGGTTCGACCCCGGTTGATTTCGCTTATTCGGTTCACTCGGATCTCGGCAATTTCGCGGTCGGGGCCAAGATCAACGGGCGCCATATGCCGCTGCGCACGGCGCTGGCCAATGGCGATGTGGTGGAACTGATCAAGAGCCGCAACGCCAGCCCCCAGCTGGCCTGGCTGGGCTTTGTCGTGACCGGCAAGGCCCGCGCCGCGATCCGCCGCGCGGTCCGCGCCAAGGAACGCGCCGAAGTTGCTGCAATCGGCCGCAAACTGTTCGAGCAGATTGTCGAACGACTGCCATCGAAGATCGGCAAGAAGGCGGTCAAAGACGCGGTCAAGCGGCTGGGTCTGGCCAGCGAAGAAGACCTGATGGTCTCGATTGGCACCGCCAAACTGGAAGATCGCGCGGTGATGGAGGCGCTGGTCCCGGGTAGCTCCCTACACTTTGCCGAGCCTGAGAACTGGCCCAAGCAAGAGAAAGCGATCTCGATCCGCGGGCTGACAGCGGGCATGGCGTTCCACCTCGCCGATTGTTGCCATCCGGTGCCG
>VFKS01000442.1 GCA_009885425.1 Novosphingobium sp. | reverse complement strand
GATTGCCTGGGGTGTGGCTCTGATGGGGCAAGGAACAGGGCGCGTTACCCGCGCGGTGATCGCCAATGCCCCGCACCCGGCGATCTTTCCCAGGCTGCTCTACACCAACCCGCAGCAGCGGCGGGCCAGCCAGTATTTTCGGGCCTTTCGCGATCCCGCCAATGACGCGCTGGTCGAACAGTTTGGCCTGGGCGGCTTGCTGCTCAAAGCCTTTGGCGCGACGCCCGAAAACCCGAAGATGGAGCCCGAAGAACGGACCGCGCTGCTGGCCGATTGGGAGAACCGCGAGGCGGCGATCGCGATGCTCAACTGGTACCGCGCCAGTCCGATGGAAGTGCTGGATCTGGACGCGCCCTATGAACTGCCCGCCGGCTGGCAACCGATCCCGCTGCCGCCGCTGACCATCCCGACGCTGGTGATCTGGGCGCTCGATGATATCGCCCTGCCGCCGGCCAACCTTGATGGGCTGGAGGACTATGTCACCGATCTGACCATCGAGCGCGTGCCCGGCAGCGGGCATTTCGTGCAATGGGAAGCGCCGGAGCAGGTCAATGCCGCACTCGACGCATTTCTGACCAAAACCGCCAATGCCGGCTGAGCCGCAGAGCGGCGGCATCGGCGCGGCGATTGCTGCAGCCGAAGCGCGGCAGCGCCGCTCGATGCTGCGCAACCATGGCGGCGGGCAGGCTCCGGTCAGCACGATCGAGCTATTCTTTGACCTGATCTTCGTCTTCGCGATCACTCAGCTGTCGCACTACCTCATGGCCGATTTGACCTGGCTGGGCGCGCTGAAGACAGCGATCCTGTTCAGCGCAGTGTGGTGGGCCTGGATGTGGACCACCTGGGCTACCAACTGGCTCGAGCCGGACCGTGCCCCGGTGCGGCTGATGATTGGCGCGCTGATGCTGGCCAGTCTGGTGATGTCGAGCGCGATTCCTGAGGCCTTTGGCGCAAGCGGGCTGCTGTTTGCGCTGGCTTACAGCGTGATGCAGCTTGGTCGCTGCCTGTTTACGGCCTGGGCGATGGAGCGCGATTCTGCAGGAGCGGGCCGCAATATGCTGCGCGCGGCGTGCTGGTTCACGCTGTCCGCCCCGTTATGGCTGGCCGGCGCGCTGAGCGAAACTGCCGAGCTGCGGATCGCCTGCTGGCTGGCGGCGCTGGCTATTGAGTATGCTGCACCAATGGCATTCCTGTGGGTGCCGGGGCTTGGCCGGTCGGCGATATCGGAATGGAACGTGTCGGGATCGCACATGGCCGAGCGCTGCGGCCTGTTCATCATTATTGCTTTGGGCGAAGGGCTGATCCTGATTGGCTCGACCTATGCCGGGGCCGAGCCGCAGCCGGGTCTGAACCTCGCGCTGGTTAATGCCTTTGCCGGGTCGTTCGCGATGTGGTGGCTCTATTTCGACATGGGCGCGCAGCGCGGGGCGCGTCATATCGAAAACCACGCGCTGCCCGGCCTGATCGCGCGGCAGGCCTTCACCTATTGGCACATTCCGATTGTGGCCGGGATCGTCGTGCTGGCGGTGGGAGATGAGTTGGTGATGGCGCACCCGATGGAGCCGGCCCATCCGGAATTCGTGCTGATCGTACTGACCGGCACGCTGCTGTTCCTGCGCGGCTTGGGCGGATTCAAGCGGATTTCCAGCGGCAACCCGTGGTTCCCGGCCTCGCATGGCTATGGAATGGGATTTGCATTGGCGATTGGCCTTTGGGGCTGGTTCGCCCATCCGCCCGCTCTCGCGCTGTTTTCGGCGACCAGCCTGCTGTTTGCGGTGATCGGGGTGTGGGAATGGGTCAGCTTCCACGGCGGCTGGATGGAACGAATGGAAGCGCGCGGCTGGTGGCTTGGCAAGTTTCTGCGCCGCCG
>VFKS01000207.1 GCA_009885425.1 Novosphingobium sp. | reverse complement strand
TTCACGTCCTCGAACGGATCGCAACCGACGGCCGCGGAACCCGCGCCCTGGCCGATGAAATTGAAAGTCTGCGCGAAAAATAAGCGCGCTGCAGAAAGGAGCAGAACCATGTCGACCCAAGCCCTCCTGATCGCCGTAACCGTGTTGACCGCCGTCATGATCTTGGCTCTGGCCTGTCTGCGCGGTTGGCAGGACTGGCTCAAACTCAAGTCCCGCGAACTCGATCTGCATCGCCCCGAAATCGAAGGCGGCGCCGGCAGCGGCGCGGCCCGGATCGAAGTGGCGGACCTCAAGGAACGGATCCGCAAGCTGGAAGCGATCGCCGCCGGGGTTGACCTGTGAGCGACCACCGCGGTGCCGCCGCCAAGGCCGGGATCAGCCTGGGCTCTGCTATCGCGGTGGCAATCAGCTGGAGCCTTCACAAATCGATCATCTGGGCAATCGTCCATGGGGTCTTCTCGTGGCTCTATGTACTCTATTACGCTTTTTCCCGGCCCGGCGGGCTGATGGGGTGACCCAAGGGACGGTGGACGCTTCGCCCTGCCCTCGCTAAGGCCCGCCTTATGCGAACCCTCCCAGATATTGCCGAAGAATACACCTTCCTCGAAGGCGATGAACGTTATCGCCTGCTGATCGAACTGGGCCGCGAGCTGGAGCCGATGCCCGATGCGCTGAAAACCGATGCAACTTTGGTGCGCGGCTGCTCCGCCTCGGTCTGGGTCTATCCGACCCAGCGCGATGATGGCCGGCTGCACTTTCTGGCCGACAGTAACGCCGCGATCACCAAGGGGATCGTCGCGCTGGTACTATCCGCCGTGCAGGATCAGCCCGCCGTCGAGGTTGCCGCCGCCGATATCGAAGCCGCGCTTGGTCCGTTCGATCTGAAGAACCAGCTATCCTCCAACCGCACCCAGGGTCTGCCCAATATGATCGCGCTGGTCCGCGAAACCGCCGCGCGGATTGCGGCGGGCTAAGCCATGACTCGCCATCTCTATTTGGGCGCCGGGCTGCTTTGCGTGGCGCTCGGCCTTATCGGTGTGGCTCTGCCAATCATGCCGACGGTGCCGTTCCTGCTCCTCGCCGCGTTCTGCTTTGCCCGCAGCAACCCGGCGTGGGAGCAGCGCCTGCTCGATCACCCCCGCTATGGCGGCGGCCTGCGCGATTGGCGGACGCGAAACGCAATCAGCCGCAAGGCCAAGATCGGCGCACTGACCGCGATGAGCGCCGGAGTGGTCTTTACCGGGGTAACTATTGGCTTTCCATGGGTGCTGGTTTCAGCCGCAGTGTTGCTGATAGCCGGAAGCTGGATCTGGACCCGCAACGAATAGCACCGCACTTGCATTCTGCCCCGCGCCTTGCCTATGGCGGCGGCATGGCCAGCAAACCGCGCACGCTTTACGAGAAGATCTGGGACGCTCACGTGGTCGAGCGCCGCGATGATGACACCTGCCTGATCTATATCGACCGCCATCTGGTGCACGAAGTGACCAGTCCGCAGGCGTTTGAGGCGCTGCGGCTGGCGGGCCGCACGGTCCGCCGCCCCGACCTGACCCTGGCGGTGCCCGATCACAACCTGCCTACTACTGCCCGGCGCGATGCGGCCGGACTGCCGATCCCGATTGCGGATCTGGAAAGCGCGCAGCAATTGGCCGCGCTGACCCGCAATGCGCCGGAATTCGGCATTCGCCTGATCGGTGACGCCGATGCCGAACAGGGTATCGTCCACGTCGTCGGCCCGGAACAGGGCTTTTCACTGCCCGGCGCCACGATTGTCTGCGGTGATAGCCACACCGCCTGCCACGGCGGGCTGGGCGCGCTGGCATTTGGGATCGGCACCAGCGAGGTTGAGCATGTGCTGGCCACGCAAACGCTGCTGCTCAAGCAATCGAAAGCCATGGAAGTGCGGGTTGAGGGCGAACTTGGCCCCGGCGTCTCGGCCAAGGACGTGGTGCTGCACATCACCGGTGTGCTGCGGGCATCAGGCGGGACCGGTTATGTCATCGAATATACCGGCTCTGCGATCCGCGATCTCTCGGTTGAAGGCCGCCTGACCATCTCGAACATGGCGATCGAACACGGCGCCCGCGCCGGACTGATCGCGCCGGATGAGGTGACCTTCGCCTATGTCAAAGGCCGGCCTTACGCGCCCAAGGGCGCCGAATGGGACGCGGCGGTCACCTGGTGGCGCACCCTCGCCACCGATCCGGGCGCAAGCTATGACAAGGTGGTGGTGATCGACGCTGCCGATATCGCTCCCTCGGTGACCTGGGGCACCAGCCCGGAAGACGTACTGCCGATCACCGGCTTTGTCCCTGCTCCGGAGAGTTTCGCGGATCCATCGAAGCAGGACGCCGCGCGCAAGAGCCTCGCCTACATGGGGCTTATGGCGGGCCAGAAGCTGACCGATATCGAGGTTCAAAACGTCTTCATCGGCAGCTGCACCAACAGCCGGATCGAAGACCTGCGTGCTGCCGCCGCTGTGCTGAAAGGCCGGACCAAGGCCGCCAATGTGCGCTGGGCGATTGCAGTGCCGGGCTCCGGCTTGGTCAAGCGCCAGGCCGAAGCCGAGGGGCTCGACCAGATATTCCTCGCCGCCGGGTTCGAATGGCGCGAACCGGGTTGTTCGGCCTGCCTCGCGATGAACCCCGATAAAGTGCCAGCGGGCGAACGCTGCGCCTCAACCAGCAACCGCAACTTCGTCGGCCGGCAGGGACCGGGCGCGCGGACTCATTTGCTCAGCCCCGCGATGGCAGCGGCGGCAGCCGTGACGGGGCGGCTGGCGGACGTGCGGGAACTTTCCTGAAGCAGACCCTTGCCTTTCACCGCGCAGCGATCACATTGGAACGATCATGACCGACGATAGCAAACAACGCGCCTCTGGCGCGAAGCCCGAAAAGCCCGAGAAAGACGCCAAGCCCAATTGGACCGGCAAGGCTGCGTTGACCGGCGCCGCAATTGGTTCCGCAGCTTTGGCGGGTGCGCTGCTTTATGCTTCGCACCGCCGGGATCGAGCCAAAAAGCCAACCGCTCCGCCGATCCGCCCCGAAGACGCGCCGGAAACCGATTGATGGAGCCCTTGCGCGAGGTTGCAGGCCGGGCGATTCCGTTCGGGGCCAAGAACGTCGATACTGACGTAATCATCCCGGCGCATTGGCTCAAGACGATTACCCGCGATGGGCTGGGCCAAGGAGCGTTCGAAACGCTGCGGGCCGATCCCGACAACCTGTTTGATAGCGCCAACTTCAAAGGCGCGCCGATCTTGATCGCGGGCGACAATTTCGGTTGCGGTTCCAGCCGCGAACACGCCGCCTGGGCACTGCTTGATCTGGGCATTACGGCGGTAATCGCGCCCAGTTTCTCGGACATCTTTTCCAGCAACGCCTTCAAAAATGGCATTCTGACCGTGGTCCTGCCGCAAAGCGCGATCGACCGGCTGATGGAAGTCGCGCAGACCGATCCGGTCCATATTGATCTGGGCAGTCAGACCGTCACCACCCCGTTTCAGGATCGCTTTGAATTTGAAATCGACGCCTTCCGGAAAGCCTGCCTGCTCGAAGGGCTGGACGAGGTTGGCCTGACGCTGTCCCGCGACAGCGCCATTTCCGCTTATGAAAATCGCAGCCGGGGGCAAACCCCATGGCTGGCTACAGGAGAGTTAGTGTCATGAAAGCCCTTCGCACTCACGCCGCTGGCGGCCCCGAAACGCTAACCCTCGATGAAATCGAAAGCCCGGTCCCCGGCCCGGGTCAGGTCCGGATCGCGGTCAAGGCTTGCTCGATCAATTTCCCCGACGTGCTGATGATCCAAGACCTCTACCAGTTCAAGCCGCAGCGGCCCTATTCGCCCGGCGGTGAAGTGGCCGGCGTGATCGATGCGCTGGGCGATGGGGTGACCAACTGCAAGATCGGCGACCGGGTAATCGCGATGCTCGGCAATGGCGGGCTGGCTGAAGAAGTGCTGGCCGATGCCGCGCGGATCTGGCCGCTGCCCGATGACGCCAGCTTTGAAACCGGGGCATCGCTGTTGATGACCTATGGCACCAATATGCACGGTCTGCTCGATCGCGGACATCTGAAGGCTGGCGACACGCTGCTGGTGCTCGGCGCGGCAGGCGGGGTTGGGCTCGCGGCCGTGGAACTGGGCAAGGCCTATGGCGCCAAAGTTGTCGCCGCGGTTTCCAGCGAAGACAAGGCCGCCGCAGTGCGTGCTGCCGGGGCGGACGAAGTGGTGATCTATCCCCGCGCTCCGCTCGACAAGGATCAGTCCAAGGCGCTGGCCGAAGCGTTCAAGACCGCTTGCGGCCCCGAAGGCGCGCACGTGATCTATGACATCATCGGCGGTGACTATTCCGAACCCGCAGTCCGCTCGATCGCGTGGGAAGGCCGGTTCTGCGTGGTCGGCTTTACCGCTGGGATCGCCAAGTTGCCGCTCAACCTGACCCTGCTGAAAAGCTGCGACGTCTGCGGCGTATTCTGGGGCGCCTTTGCGGCGCGCGATCCGAAAGCCAATGCGGTGCATATCGCGACGCTGTTTGATCTGCTGAAAACGGGCAAGATCAAGCCGATGGTTTCGGCCACTTTCCCGCTGGCGCGCGGCGGCGAAGCGATTACCATGCTGGCCGAGCGCAAGGCGATCGGCAAGGTCGTGGTGACTATGGGCTGAGGCGCCTGCGCCCATATGGGAGATCGAGCAATGATCGCAGCACGGATCGTGATCGCAGGCGCACTGGTCGCCACCGGCTGGGCCGCCACTGCCAATTCAGCGCCGCACGCGGCTGGCCCCAGCCCGCAGGAGCTGGTGGCCGCACGGCAGGCCGGGATGGTGATGTCGGCCAGCTCGCTCAACCTGCTGAAGGGTGCCAGTGCCAATGGCGCGCCGCTGAAAAATTTGACCTTCCCGGCCAGCGGCCTCGCCAAATGGGCCGCCGCGATGCCTGCGCTGTTTGCCGATAACACCCGGGGGGTTGCCAGCCGGGCCACGGCCAAGGTCTGGACCCAGAAGGCCGATTTTGCGGCCAAGGCGAAGGCCTTTGCCGATAGCACCAAGGCTCTGGCCGATGCCGCCAAGGCCGAAGACAAGCCTGCCTTCGATGCCGCGCTTGCCAGCACAGCGGCATCGTGCAAGGGCTGCCACGATACCTATCAGACGCCGCCCGCCCCGCCGCCCAAGGCCGGCTGAGGCGGCCGATCAGCAGGAGCAGACATGACCGATTTCAATGACCGCGAACGCGCCGAAGAGAGCAAATTCGCCCGTGACGAAGACTTCCAGTTTCGCGTGCAGGCCCGCCGCAACCGCTTGCTCGGCGCATGGGCAGCCGAACTTATGGGACTCTCTCCGGAAGAAAGCGATGCCTATGCCAAGGCCGTGGTTCAGGCCGATTTCGAAGAGGCCGGTGACGAAGACGTGATCCGCAAGCTGCTCGGCGATCTGATCTCGGCCGGTATCGAAACCAGCGATGCCGATATCCGCGCCGCGCTCGAAGCCAAGACCGTCGAAGCGCGCCGCGCGCTGATGGGCGAGGCTTGATCCCATGGCGATGACCGGTGACGAAATCGTCTCCCGGATCAAGGCCGGGCTGCCCGATGCCCAAGTCACGCTGACCGATCTGGCCGGAGATGACAACCACTGGGCCGCCCACGTTGTTTCCGCCGCTTTCATCGGCATGCCGCGGGTGGCCCAGCACAAGCTGGTCTATGCCGCGATCGGCGCGGATATGGGCGGCGCACTCCATGCCTTGCAACTGACCACCGGCATACCCAAATAATTCTGGCCCCCCCTGAGGGACCAAGGAGAATACCATGTCCGATTCCCCACAAAATCCTGGCAACGCCCGCATCGCCGAAATCGTCAAGAGCAACGATGTCGTGCTGTTCATGAAGGGCAGCCCGCTGTTCCCGCAGTGCGGCTTTTCGAGCAAGGCGATCGCCATCCTCGATCATCTGGGCGTGGCCTATGGCAGTATCGATGTGTTGCAGGATCAGGAAGTCCGCCAGGGGATCAAGGCCTATTCGGACTGGCCGACCATTCCCCAGCTCTATGTGAAGGGCGAATTCGTTGGCGGCAGCGATATCATGATGGAAATGTATGAAGCTGGCGAGCTGCAACAGCTGCTGGCCGAGGCTGGGGTCAACGCCGCCGGCTGACCGCGCGGCGCGGCTGGGTGGCCGCTACTCCAATGAGATCCTCGACCGCGCCGGCCGGCATCGGCCGCCCGGTCAAATAACCCTGAAATTCCGTGCACCCGCATGCGGCCAGGTGGCTGCGCTGCGATTCTGTTTCCACCCCTTCGGCAATCACCCTGAGGTCGAGCGCCTTGGCCAGCTTGATCATTGCATCAACCAGCGCCTCAGACTCGCCGCCATCATCGAGGCAGCTGACGAAGGAGCGGTCGATCTTGATCTTGTCGACCGAAAATCTTTGCAGAACGCTGAGGCTGGAATAGCCGGTCCCGAAATCATCAAGCGCGAAGGTGAAGCCTAGCCGTTTGAGCGCACTGATGTTTCCGGCGGTGACCGGATCATCGCTGAGCAGAGCGGTTTCGGTCAGTTCGATTTCATAGCGGGCTGGATCAATCCGGGCGTGTGCCGCCAACCGCGCAACCAGCGCGGCAAAGCCGGGGACGCGCATCTGTTCGGCCGAAACATTGATCGCAACCCGGATACGGACCCACTGTCCGGTTTCAGCAAAGACCCGGCGCAGCACAAATTCGCCCAGCAGCAGGATCAGCCCGGTTTCTTCAGCCAGCGGCACAAAGACATCCGGCGGCACTTCGCCGCGCTCTGGATGGGTCCAGCGCAGCAGGGCTTCAACCGCGCCGATCCTGCCATGCAGATCAACCTGCGGCTGATACACCATCCGCAAATCGCCATCGGCCAGCGCGTTGCGCAGATCGGTTTCAAGCGAGCGGCGGCTTTGCAGCGCCTGATCCATCTCGGGTATGAAAAATGTCTGCTTGCCGCGGCCGGTCTGTTTGGACTGGTAGAGCGCAAGATCGGCCCACCGCAACGCTTCGGTTGGCTCCACCCCGCTCCGGTCGATCACCACCGTGCCGATCGAGCAGCCCACTTCAAGCCGCCCATATTCGGAGGCGATCGGCGCAGACAGTGCGGCGATGATCTTCTGCCCCAGCACTTCGGCGCCATCGCAATCCGCCTTGCTGCACAGCACGACGAACTCGTCTCCGCCCAACCGCGCGATAAGCGTGGCACCCGCGCAGGCCAAACGTAGCCGGGTGGCGGTGGTTTCAATCACCAGATCGCCAGCATGATGGCCCAGCGTATCGTTGATTTCCTTGAACCGGTCGAGATCGACGCAGAGCACACTAACCCGGTCACCCGGCCTGCTGATCCCGCCAAGCAGCGCATGCAACCGCTCGAACAGCATTGCCCGATTGGGCAGGTGGGTCAGCGGATCGTGAAACGCCAGATGCTTGGCGCGGGCCTCGCTCGCGATCAGATCGGTCACCACCGCCGCACTGCGCCGCACCATCGACCAGGCCAGCAGACCCAGCAGAATCGCGACCAGCAACAGCGGCACCAGCAGCCGATCGAGCAAGGCAGCGCTGGGCTTACGCGGGTTCCAGATCAGCGTTGCGATCGGGTTCTGTCTGAGATCGCGCAGGACCAGTGTGCCGTTGCCCGAACGGCTAGCCTGGTCTGGCGCTACATTCAGCTGATCGAGTAGGTAGCGCTGGGCAAAACCGGACAGCAATTTGGCATCGATCGGCAGCGCCGTGATCGCGACCGGCGCGCGGCTTGTTTTGGGAAGATACTTGCCGAAATCGGGCTGCACCAGTGTGGCCGTGACCAGGTAGACCTGCCCGTTGATCCGTCCGACGGTGTTGGCCTGAATCGGCGGGATCACCAAATTGCCTTTGCCCGGACGCGGAGCGAGCTTGGGCCGGATACTTTCGGCCTTGCGTATCTGGGGCAGCAACTGGTCGGCCGCGGGCGCAAAGGCGGCATAGTCGCCAAGGCCAGCCCGCTCGCCATTGAACGAGGCATAGAACACCTTGTCGCGGTCATCGACCACGAAGGAGTGGGTGAACCCGTTGAAGGTGTAGAGGTAATTGCCAAGATTAAAGTCGGCCCAGTCGGCGTTCTGGCGATGGTCGAGCATTTTCACGGCACCGTCCCAGCCCACCTGGGTTGCGATCACCTTGTTCAGTTCCTGAACCTGGTAGTAAAAGCCTTGCTGGACCATGTGCTGCTCGCGCGCCGAAGCAGTCGCGTCAAAGCGCTGGACCAGCAGCGCCGAAACCAGCACCAGCAGCAACAGGACACCCAGCGTCAAACCGGCGATCGGCCCGAACAGCCGCGCCTTGCGCCAATCACGGTGGTGAAGACTTTCCTGTGTCAAAATATCCCCGACTAGGCAGCAATCATCGCTACGCGAGCGGGTGTTTATCGGTCAGAGGTCAAGGATTACTTAGCGCCCTGTTAAAGCGGTATTGACCCTCTTGTCCGGACTGTCGCTGATGTCGGGGAAGTGTCTCGGGGAGGCGGGGCCGCGGGAGACCAGGATGCGGCCCCGCCTCTAATCGAGACTACTTGGGGGTACCTCGAGCAATGCATGGGTCGTGCCAAAATACTTATATCCAATCTATTCCGTATTTTACCTGAAATACGCAGCCCCCACGGTTGCGCATTTGTAAGATTTTCCGACAGACATTTTCACGCAAAAGCCTCTTGGCAAAACGCGGCTTAGGCGCCACGCTGAAAGCCATGGACCTTCAGGATATGTTTGACCCCGCCGGCGAAGTGCCGCCCGCGACCCCCGCCGCAACGCTGGTGATCTTTCGCAATTGCCCCGAAGGCGGCGCGCCGCAGCTATTGATGGTCCAGCGTTCCAAGGAAATGCGCTTTGCCGGCGGAGCGGCGGTGTTTCCCGGCGGGCGGGTTGACCCTGCCGACCGCGACCTCGCCGATGCTCATGGTGCCAGCGATGACGACACCCGCGAAGAACTCGCCGCCCGGATCGCGGCTGTGCGCGAAACGCTGGAGGAGACCGGACTGGCGGTGGGTCTGCATCAGCACCCCAGCCTGGAAGACGCGCTGCGCGCTCGGGCGCACCTGCTAGAGGTCGGCACGCTCGGCCCGGTGCTGGCCGCTATGGGCTGGACGCTCGATCTGGATGGGCTGGTGCCGTTTTCGCGCTGGCGGCCCAAGCACAAGGAGATCCGGGTGTTCGACACCCGCTTCTACCTCGCCGATCTAGGTACGGGCGCGGTCGATCTGTTGGTCGATGCGACCGAGAACACGCACCTGTTCTGGGCCAGCGCTGCGGAAGCGCTGCGGCTCGCCGATAGCGGTGATATCAAGGTGATCTTCCCGACCCGCCGCAATCTGGAGCGGCTGGCGCAGTTCAGCAGCTTTGACGATGCGCTGGCCCACGTGGCCGCGTATCCCTCGGTCATGATTACCCCATTCATGGAACTCCGCGATGGCGCGCCGTGGCTGATGATCCCCGACGATGCCGGTTATCCGATCCACGGCGAAGCGCTGGAAAGCGCGTCGCGGGGTTAGCTTCGGGAAATGGTGCGCCCGGGTGGATTCGAACCACCGGCCTCAAGATTAGAAGTCTCGTGCTCTATCCAACTGAGCTACGGGCGCCATCGGGTGCCCTCATAGGCAGGCTTTTCGCGACGCGCAAACATCGCTAGCGTGCAATGCCATGACCCATCCCATTTCCCGGATCGACGGCGCTTCGGGCGCCCGCCGCCATTTTCGCTACTACGACTATGTGATGGCGGCCTTTGTCGCGATCCTGCTGCTGTCGAACCTGATCGGGGCGAGCAAGCTGTCGGTGTTCAACTTATCCTGGCTAACTGGCCCGACATCGTGGTTGCCGTGGAGCTGGCTGGGGATCGGGCCCGATGGTCTGATGATCTTTGGCGCCGGGATCCTGTTTTTCCCGCTGTCCTATGT
>VFKS01000538.1 GCA_009885425.1 Novosphingobium sp. | reverse complement strand
GTCCGCCGCGCGTTGTATTCGCTCACGGCTTCCTTGGTCAGCATCCCTTCAAGCGAAACGTGAGCCTTGTAGTGGCTGGCGAAGGTCGTGGTCAGGTCCTTCATCACCCGCATCCGCATCCGCCCGACAATCTCCATCCCGGCCTTGACCATGAACGGGGTCAGCAGCCATCCGGCCAGATCCCAGGTCAGGCCAAAGGCGCGGTTGAGAATCGTTGGCCCGATATCGAGCGCGCCGTAGATGTAGACTTTCTTGGGCTCGCTTGAGCCATAGCGGCTGAACACGGCGCCGCGGCTGGCGGCGGCTTCCATTGCGGTCAGGATCTGGCCCGAGAGGGTCCCGCCGCCGATCGGATCAAACCCCAGCATCGCCTTTGTTTCGACAATCGCGTCGATCAGCTTGGGCATGAAATCGGTGTCGGTCATGTTGAGCACGTGGGTCGCGCCCAGGTCCTTCAGCAGCTTCACCTGATCGTCTGACCGGACGATGTTGACCAGTGGAATGCCGTCTTCAAGGCAGATCTTGACCAGCATCTGGCCCAGGTTCGACGCCGCCGCCGCGTGGACGATCCCGGTATAGCCTTCGAGCTTCATCGTTTCGGTAAAACCGAGCGCAGTCATCGGGTTGACGAACGATGATGCCGCCTGTTCGGCGCTGGCCTCGACCGGCATCGCCATCGCGGCTTCGGCATAGGCGTAAGTCCCATAGGCGCTACCCGGAACGCAGGCGATCCGCTTGTCCATCAGGTGCTCGGCGCCTTCGCCCACAGCGACCACGATCCCAGCCGCTTCGTTGCCGGCCGGCATGGCCATGCCGTGGCGGGCCTTCATCGCGCGGGTGGCGTTTGCGGGCATCGTGGCCACAATCTTGCCAGGGGTGTAGACGGCGTTTTCGGTATCGGCGCTGGCGAACAGCAGACCAAGGTCCGAAGGGTTGATCGGGCTCGCTTCGATCTTGACCAGTACCTGGCCCGCCTTGGGCGCATCCCAGGTCTTGTCGTTGAGCTGAAGCGTCAACGTGCCGTCTGCATCGAGCTGGGTGGTGAGCTGCTTGCCGGTGAAGGTCATTGGTAGTCTCCCGAATCTGGTTCGCCGTTATGGCGTTGCGGAAAGCAACCTAGGCACTCATTCACCGGGGTAAAGGGCGCGCACGAAATAAAGCCCCTCGCTTGGCGCGTTAAGGCCCAGTGTCGTCCGGTCGCGGGCGGCCAACGCCTCGGCCACTTGCTCCTCGCGCCACCGGCCCATTCCGACCAGCGCGAGGCAACCAACCATCGAGCGAACCTGGTGGTGCAGGAAACTGCGCGCGGCGGCGTGGATATGCACTTCATCGCCGATCCGTTCGACATCCAGCCGGTCGAGCGATTTCACCGGACTGGCGGACTGGCAATGGACAGAACGGAACGTGGTGAAATCGTGGGTCCCGACCAGCGCCAGCGCCGCGCGTTGCATCGCGGCTTCATCCAGCGGCAGCGCGACCTTCCAGGCGCGGTTGGCTTCCAGCGTCAACGGCGCACGGCGGTTGACGATCCGGTAGAGGTATTCGCGGCCGACACAGGTAAAGCGGGCGTGCCAATCGTCGGGCTTGGTCTCACAAGCCAGCACCGCGATCGGGGCCGGGCGCAGATGGTGGTTGAGCGCCTCCATCAAACGGAAGGCTTCGATCGACTTTGCGATATCAACATGGGCCTGCATCCCCAGCGCATGCACCCCGGCATCGGTGCGGCCAGCGGCGTGGACCGTCGCACGTTCGCCGGTGGTGGCCAACACCGCGTCTTCAACCGCCTGCTGGACGCTCGGCCCATTGGATTGGCGTTGGAGCCCGAAGAACGGAGTGCCGTCGAATTCAAGAGTGAGGGCGAAGCGGGTCAAACCAGCTGCGTCCCGGCGCTAATGTCCCAGCCACGCAGCAGATCCTGCGCTGTCATCACAGGGCGCCCGGCACGCTGGACCAAGACAGCTTGAACCGCGCCAGAACCGCAAGCTACGCTCAGCGCAGCGTCAAGGACCATGCCTGCAGCGCCATCACCCTCGGTTAGTTCCGCAGCCAAAACCTTGCAACGCTCGCCTTCAAATTCGAACCATGCGCCCGGTGCGGGGGCAAATGCCCGGACCTGTCGTTCGACATCGACCGCGCTCTGGTTCCAATCAATCCGCGCCTCGGCCTTGTCGATTTTCTTGGCATAGGTCACGCCGCCCTCTGGCTGAACCACCGGAGCATGGCCCGGCAAGTCAGCCAGTACTTCCACCATCAGCAGCGCGCCGATCTCGGCTAATTCTGCGGTCAATTCGCCCGCCGTCTTGCCGTCGGTCGGGGTCTTGTCCACCGCCAGCATCGGCCCGGTATCAAGCCCGGCCTCCATCTGCATGATCGTCACGCCGGTTTGCCCGTCCCCCGCCAAAATCGCCCGCTGGATTGGCGCTGCGCCGCGCCAGCGCGGGAGCAGGCTGGCGTGCACGTTGAGGCAGCCGAGGCGGGGCGCATCAAGCACTGCCTGCGGCAGGATCAGGCCATAGGCCGCGACCACGGCGATATCGGCGCCGAGCGCGGCGAACTCGGCTTGCTCCTCGGCTCCCTTCAGTGAAGCTGGATGGCGCACCGCGATCCCCAGCGCTTCAGCCGCCTTGTGCACCGGAGTGGGGGTCAATTCCTTGCCGCGCCGGCCGCCGGGGCGGGGCGGCTGGGTATAGGCCACCACCACCTCATGCCCCGCTGCGACGAGCGCCTGCAGCGCCGGTGCAGCGAAATCCGGGGTTCCCATGAAGATGACACGCATCGTGGCTTTGCCTTTCTAGAATGCGCGCCCTATCTGTCAGGCCATGGCATCGCAAGAGATCGAAACACTGACCCAGGCGCTGTCCCGCCTGCCGGGCCTTGGGCCCCGCTCGGCGCGGCGCGCGGTGTTGTGGCTGATCAAGCGGCGTGAGACCTCGCTAGTGGCGCTGCTGGAGGCGCTCGATGCGGTCCGCGAAGGGCTGATCGAATGCCAGACCTGCGGCAATGTCGATACCAGCAACCCCTGCGGCATCTGCACCGATCCGCGCCGCGATGCGCGCTCGCTGTGCGTGGTGGAGGACGTTGCGGACCTGTGGGCGTTGGACCGCGCGCGGCTGTTCACCGGGCGTTACCACGTACTCGGCGGGCGGCTCTCGGCATTGGAAGGCGTGCGGCCCGAAGACCTGACGATCGGCGGTCTGATCGAGCGCGTTTCGCAAGGCGGGATCGACGAAGTGGTCCTGGCGATGAACGCCACGCTGGAAGGCCAGACCACCGCGCATTACATCGCCGAGCGGCTGGAAGGCTATCCGGTGCGGATCACGCAACTCGCTCACGGCCTGCCAGTGGGAGGTGAGCTCGATTACCTCGACGAGGGTACTTTGGCGCAGGCTTTGCGGGCGCGGCGACCGATGGGTTGAGATTTGCGAACAAGCGCACTATCTGCCCCCCATGGCTATTCGCGAAATCCTCGAAATCCCCGATCCCCGCCTCAAGGTGGTGTCCGAACCTGTCACCCAGTTCGATGCCGAGCTGAAGACGCTCGTCGAAGATATGTTTGAGACGATGTACGATGCCCCCGGGATCGGCCTTGCCGCAATCCAGGTTGGCGTGCCGCTCAGGGTGCTGGTGATTGATCTGCAGCCAGACGATCCCGATGCCGAGCCGGTCGCCTGCGATCATGATGGTCACCACCATCATCACCAGCCGACGCTCAAGCAGCCGCGGGTGTACATCAATCCTGAAATCATGGACCCGTCCGAAGATCACTCGGTCTATTCCGAAGGCTGCCTGTCGGTCCCGGAAATCTATGCCGATGTCGAACGCCCGGCCCGGATTCGCGCCCGTTGGCACGATCTCGATGGCAAGGTTCACGAAGAGGAAATGGACGGCATCATGGCCACCTGCCTCCAGCACGAGATGGACCACCTCGAAGGGATCCTGTTCATCGACCACCTCAGCCGCCTCAAGCGACAAATGGTGCTGAAGAAGCTGGATAAGCTGCGCAAGGCCGCTTGATAGGGCTGGCGTTCCGCTTACGTTCCGGTTAGCGTGCCGGAATGGACGGACAGATTCTCACCATTGTCATGTTGCTGCTGGCGCTGGCTGGCGGGGCCTTGCTCGGCTGGCTGTTTGGCTCGCGCCCGGCAGCCGATCTGCGGGCCCGGCTGACGGAGAGCGAAGGTGCGGCGCGTGACCTGGATGGCCGGTTCCGCTCAGCGATCAAGGACTTGGGCGACGCCTCGATTAAGCTCGCCACGCTTGAGGCGCATGCCACCAATTTTGAAGAGCAAAAGCGCCTGCTGCTGACCGCGCAGGAAGGGCTCAAGAAAGAATTTGAGAACGCCGGGGCGAAAGTGCTGGCACAGGCGCAAGAGGCGATGCTGGCCCGCGCACAGGAACGCTTCACCCAGTCTGAGGAAAAGAACGAGGCCCGGATCAAGGCTTTGCTTGAACCCGTGGGTCAGCGGCTGGCAAGCTATGAGGCGCAGGTCGGTAAGCTGGAAAAGGATCGGATCGACGCATTCGGCCAGCTTGGCGGGCTGATCCAGTCGATGAAGGAAGGACAGGAGCAGGTCCGGGCCGAAGCGGCGCGGCTGGGCAATTCGCTGCGCAATGCCCCTAAGGCGCGGGGGCGCTGGGGCGAACAGCAACTCCGCAATGTGCTCGAACAATGCGGCTTGGCTGAACATACCGATTTCGTCACCGAGCATTCGATCAACACCGAGGAGGGCCGGCTGCGGCCCGACGCGATTGTCCGGATTCCGGGGCAGAAGAGCCTGATCATCGACGCCAAAGTCTCGCTCAACGCCTATCAAGATGCGTTCGAGGCGCAGGATGATGCGACCCGCGATCTGGCATTGGCCGCGCACGTCGCCTCGATGCGGAACCATGTGCAGCAGCTTGGCGCGAAAAGCTATCAGAGCCAGTTCGCCGATGCGCCCGACTATGTCGTGATGTTCGTGCCGGGCGAGCATTTTGTCGCCGCGGCATTGGAGCAGGACGCCGATCTGTGGGAATTTGCATTCCGGAACAAAGTCCTGCTGGCTACTCCGACCAACCTGGTGGCGATCGCGCGGACCGTCGCGATGGTCTGGAAACAGGACCAGCTGGCCCGCGAAGCGATCGAGATCGGCAAGGCCGGGGCCGAGCTCTATGACCGGCTGGCAGTAGCCTCGGAACACCTCAAGCGGGTCGGCTCGGGCCTCGATTCGGCGGTCAACAATTACAACAAGTTCGTCTCAAGCTTTGAACGCAATGTCCTGACCTCGGGCCGCCGCCTGCGCGACAAGGGGATCGAAATCGGCAAGCGTGAGATTGAAGACGTCCCCCAGATCGACGCCGCTCCGCGCCATGCCAAGGCGGAGGATGATCCAGTGCTGCTTGGCGGTGAGGGCGGAACGCTTGACGAGGTGGC
>VFKS01000086.1 GCA_009885425.1 Novosphingobium sp. | reverse complement strand
GCCAAGGCGATTGAAAATGGCACTGTCGTCGTTGCCGCGGTTGATCCTGCAAGGCTGGGAGGGGGCTTCCCGGCCTCGTCCAGAGGCGTCGTAGCGGTGACAGATAATCGCGCGGCCATGGCGAACTCGGGCGGCTTCCGCGCTCCCGGTCATGGGGTGCCAACAACCCAGCCGAACGGCAAATGGTTCCCGGTCGACGGCAGCTCGTTTGCAGCCGCGCACGTCAGCGGTCTGTTCGCGTTACTGATCGAAAAGCGCAGGAGTGGCACTTCGCCGCCCATTCTGGTACGAACCAGCGATGGAAGCGGAAAAATCGACACCCGCGCCAGCCTCAGGAAGGCGGGCGGTAGCTAGATTAATGTGGTTCGGCAGGCTGATCCTGATCCATTTCGCGCTGGTGTCAGGCGCCGCAAGCCCAGCCAAAGCGGAAACGTCTGCCGAGGTGGAAATCAAAAGCGACGACCGTTTCCGCGGACGCTCGATGAGTGGAGGCGAACCGGTCATCGACGCGGACATCAGTGTAGATCTCGCGTCGGGCCTCTATGCGGGCGCGTCCGCCACCTTCATTCTATCCGGCCAGGATCGTGCGGGTTTCCAAGGCGTTGATGGGTTTGTCGGTTTCGCCACACGCATCAGTGATGGCGTTACGATCGACGTCGGCGCCGCCGGTTATGTTTTCACGGAACGCTATAGCGGCAATGCCAGGAATCGCTATGCAGAGGTCTACGCTGGCGTAAGTACCGGTGGCTTTGCAGCCTACCTGCATTACGCCCCCCGTTATTTTGATAAAGACACCTCGGTACTTTATGCAGATCTTAATCTCGCGCGCCCGATCGGCGCCGATTTTACCTTGAAGGCGCATGCCGGGCTGTTGGTCCAGACTGCGGGGACAGCGCGGCTGGGCGGACGGTCAACGCGCTACGATACCCGCCTTGCGCTCTCTCGTCCGCTTTTCGGGCTGGACGCCGAAGTTGCCTGGACCTTCGCGGGGCCCGACGATCGGTATTTCCATGGACCGTGGAGCGGTAATTCGGCGCTGGTTGTGTCGGTCTCAAAGCACTTTTGAATAGGCAGCTCTAGAAAACGGTCCCTACGCGTGGAATAGCGCGCAGGGACCTTTTCGGTCTGGTTAGAAGTTAAGTCGCAGACCAATGTTGACGCTTTTGGCGCTGTACTCGGCATCGAGGATCGAATCGAGCGTGCCAGCGGAACGGTTGTACCGCTCAACCTTGTGATCGTTGATCTGCAGGAAGCGGAACTGGGTAAACAGCTCCAGACCGCCAGAGACACGCCCGCTCAGACCGGCCATCAGTTGGAACGCGCCTTGCGATGGATCTGAAGGAATTTCGATCGCTGGTCCGGTTGCGCTGACGTTGTAGCGGATGTTGTAGTCGATCTTGCTTCGGCCGATGCCAGCCCCGAATTCGGCACGGATTGGCCCAAGAATAGCTGGCGTATCATAAAAGATATTCACCATACCAGACTTGACCGACTTGTCCGGCTCGCCGATCAAGGCGCGATCGACGCCGTTCAGCGACAGCGCCCGCAAATCAGCCTGCTGTCCTGCAAACTCCAGTTCAAGCCGCACGCGGCCCCAATTGGCGTCCTTTGTCGCATAGCCAAGGGCCAGCGCGTAATTCGTGCCCTTGTCCATATCGGTAATAATCCGGCGCGGCGCACCGGCAGCATTCGCGCCGTTGATAAGCTGATCATCGGCGACGACAACGCCCACCGAGCCGGAGACATAAACGCCGCCAGTGGTGCTTTCGTCCTGCGCAAACGCCGGGTTGGCGGTTACTGCCAGCGCAGCAATTGCGGTCGCTGCAAATACGGTACGGGTCTTCATCTTCAAAACTCCCTGTTGGTCGCGCAGGAACAAAGGGGAAAAGCGGGAAGGCTCTCCAAGTTGTTCAGCACGGCTTAGTCACCGCCAGGGTTCGAAAGGTTCAATCGCCGTCTGCGATTTTGGCGAAATAGTTTTGACGGTGTTTTTTGAGGGCGAAGTGTCCTTAGGTAAGGCCGGGAACCAGCCGCTTAAGGCCGTGATTGTTCGATCCTTGGGCGGCACCGGGCTTGCCCATTCCAGTGCATAGTTTGCCTTTGCCCGCTGGAGCAGCCATCGCTTCCCGTCGTTGCGATTGTCATCATCGCGCCGCATCCGGCCGATAACGCATCGGACAAACCTGGGTCAGCGAGTTCGATGTCAGAGGTGCCGCAGTCCTGCGGGGCACGACTTAGAATCACGTTTCAGCTCGGCATCAGCCAAACCCGGACCTTGGACGGCATTGCCGTCGATCCATAACCGAAAACAAACCTTGGTCGGGGAGACAGGATTCGAACCTGCGACATCTTGCTCCCAAAGCAAGCGCGCTACCGGGCTGCGCCACTCCCCGACCTGGGGTTTTGTGCAATTCGCGTGGTGGGCCCGGCAGGACTCGAACCCGCGACCTAGCCGTTATGAGCGGCCAGCTCTAACCAACTGAGCTACAGGCCCATGTGCGCGAATGCGGGGTCGCCCTAGCGGGGCCTGCCCAGTTACGCAAGCTCGACTGCTTCGATCAGTTCACTTACTTTGGTTGGCCGCACGCCGCGCCGTTCCAGATAGGCAAAAGCCTGCCGAAACCAGTCATAAAGTGCGTCGAGATCGTCTTCGCTCCGCACATAGGGGGTGAAACCTGGCGCCAGCGACGGCGAGTGGAACGAAAACACCAGCACTGGCAGCTGCATATCGATCGCAATGTCGATCCCGCGCAGCGCCTCTTCGATTGTCACCCCTTCGGGCGTCAGGGGAATCCGCTCGAGCATTCCGATTCGGGCGAGCGCGCCGCGCAGCCGTGGTACCCGCCACATCCGGGCATAGAGCGCGGTTCCGAACTGACGCAGCAGACCCCAATAGACCGTGGTCAGTGGCAGTTCCATCAGGCCTTTGCTGCGATCAATCCAATAAGGCGTTACCGGAAGATCGCGAAAATTCGGCCCTCCGCCGCTGGAGTAGTCAAAGGTCGCGCGGACCGAGCTATCGACCGCGATCCCGCAGTCAGACAGTATTGCCGCAGTATTGGGCCCAACCCCATAGCGCCCGGCACGATAGATCAGCGGCGGCGCGCCAATCGCGGCCTCGATCGCATCGCGCAGCTTGGTGAATTTAGCGCGTTCAAGCTCTTCGGGAAGATTTCCAGCGAAGCTGTTGAACGAACTTACTTCTTCATCGAATGGCGGACTGACCCATGGGTGCAGCTGCACTCCAACCTCGGCTTTGCCGGCAGCGACAGCGTCACGCAGGATTTGAGCCGCGGCAGGAGAAGAGATGATCGGATAGTCGACCAGATAGATCGGGCAGATCCCGCGGCCCTCGCAAAATTCCTGAAACCGGGCCAGCCGCGCGACCGAATGGACCGTATGCCCCTCGCGCGCGATCGGCTTGGTCCAGTCAAACTCTTCCTCAGTGTCGACGGTAACGACAAAGCGTTGCCCAAATTCCGGCTTGAAACGCACCGCATCGGCCTTGCTGGGCAAATCAGTGATCCGCTTGCTGGACAAGACTGTGATACCCCCGATCGGCTACGCGTGGCCAGTTCGCAGCGCCTTAGGCGTCTGCGGTATGGGCCAGCACGGCTGCGGTCAAGTCTGGCAAGGTTAGGCGCAATTTGTTGTCCTTGCGGACCAGTTGTCCGCCCGCGGCGCGGGCTTCGGCGCGGGCCAGCCGCAGGGCGAAGCCGACCCCGAACACCCCCGCCGAAATCACCTGCGGCACGGTCCCGGCTGCCGCCTCAAACAGCGCGTCGCCGTCCTTCCTCGCCAACACTTCGGGCAAGGTCAGAT
>VFKS01000219.1 GCA_009885425.1 Novosphingobium sp. | reverse complement strand
GCGATCAATTCAACTAGAAGCCGGGGTTTACCGCATAGCCATCGCGGCGCAGTTCATAGTGCAAGTGCGGCCCGGTCGATGATCCGGTTGACCCGACCCGGCCAAGTGGCTGGCCCGGCTGTACCTGCTGCCCGGCGCTCACCGCAATCTGCGACATATGGCCATAGAGCGTGACATAGCCGTTTTGGTGATCGACCGTCACGCACAGGCCGTATCCGCCGTACCAATCGGCGCTGGCCACAACGCCCGCCGCTGTGGCGACGATCGGCGTGCCGGTGGGCGCGGCCAGATCGATCCCGGCGTGAAATTTGAAGCCGCCGCTGATCGGGTGGCGGCGCCAGCCGAACCCGCTGGTGATCCCGGCCCCGCGCAGGGGCAGATAGCGTGCTATGAAGGACCCGCGCGCAAATGTGCCGCCGCTGCGAACGCCTGGGCTGGATGCCCGGCGCATCGGAGAGGACAGCCGCAGCGGGGTGCCTTCCAGATCGAGCGCGCGGCCAAAGGTGACCGATCCCGTTGCTGGTTGGCGCTGCGCAGCGTCAGTCGCGGAGCCTGCGGATTGCGCCGCCTCGTCCGGCCAGCTCGGCGCTGAATTGGCCCACAGCGGGCTCGATCCGATTCCTGCAAGCAAGGCGAACAGCGCCAGCCGCCTGATCGCGCCAGCCGTGCGGCGGCGACCGGGCATGGCCGCGATCATTGCAAGGTCAGTACCGCTGCTGCAAACGATCCCGCCGCAATGGCCAAGCCATAGGGCAGCTTGTCCGAGTCTGCGATGTCTGGGCCAATTGCGATTTCAATCCCGCGCAATCGCCGCAGTCCGAACCAGCTGAGGTAAAGCAGCAGTCCCGAAGCCGCGACGCAGAACAACAGGACTATCCCTTTGCCAAGCGCAAACCAGCAGGCTGCCGCAGCATAATACTTTCCGTCACCACCGCCGATCCAGCCAATGGCATGCAGAATGATTCCAACGCACAGCGCGATTGCGCCGTGGATCAAGTGGCTGCCCAGCAGATCGATCCCGCCATAACGGAACGCGGCAGCCAGCCCGAGCACGGCCAGCATCGCCGACAGCCAGTTGGGCAGGCGGCGGTGGCGCCAATCTAGCCAGCTGGCAGTCAGGCCAGCCAGCCCTAGCGCCAGCAAAGTAGCCAAAGCGGCCTGAGTCATGAGACTGCGTTGCGCGGTGCCGGTTGGGCCTTGCCCGATTTGGTGTCAGCCGGCGCACTTGGGGCAAATTCGATCACCTTGCGTTTGCCCCTTGCTGGCGCGGCAGAGGCCGGCTCGGCCGCTTTGGGAGTCGCAGGTTCTTCAACGACGGCAACAGATGGCTTGGCGATCGGTCGTGCCGCGACCTGAGTCATGGCTGCACTGCGCTGATCAGGTGCAGTCGAAGTGCTATCGGACCGGGTCGTCAGGCTGATCTGGCCGCGGCCTTCGCGGTATAGCTTGCCGGGCACCCGCGGGGCCGCGGCTGCCGCACTGGCCGCTACGGGCCGCTCTTCCACGCGGGCCGGCGGTGCGGCCGGCGCGCGATCGATCTGATTAAGCGCGAAGGCCGGGCTATCGACCAGCCGGATCAGGTTGCTCGCATAGACCGGGTTATCGGGGTCAGAAGCATTGGCCTTTTTGAAGAAGCGATAGGCCAGATCATTCCGGCCGACCCGGGCATAGGCAACGCCCAGTCCGTTGTAGGCGGCGGCAGGATCTTCACCGCGAACCAGCGCCAGATTGAACGCATCGATCGCCAGGCCGTTGCGATTGGTGCGCAGATGTTCGCGTCCTTCGGCCAGCGAGGATGGCATCGCGCGCTGGGCTTTGGCCTGCTCCTCCTCCTGCGATCCGCTGCGGGCGATGTTGAGTTTGCCGAGGAATTGACAGCCGCCAAGCGATACCAGCAAGGCAATTGCGGAAGCTCTGAGGATCAGTGTGTTACGCATGGCTAGGCTCCTAATTCATCATCGCAGGCATGATTTGGCGGACAACGCGAATAACCACCGGCAGCATGAGCACCCCGATCATCGTCGGCAGCATGCAGGCCACCAGCGGGATCGAGATCAGTACCGGCAAGCGGTGGGCTTTTTCCTCCGCCCGCATCCGCCGCCGTTCGCGCATTTCGGCGGCATAGACCCGCAGCGTATCGCCGATGCTGGTGCCCAATTTGTCAGACTGGATCAGCAGGGTAGAGAACGAGCGGATTTCGGAAATTGCCGCATCATCGGCCAGCCGCCGCAGTGCCTCTTCACGGGTTGCCCCGGCGCGCAGCCGCAGAGTTGCTGTGGCCAGCAGGCTGGATACATCGGGATGTGACAACGCCATTTCACGCGAGACGCGGTCAAGCGCAGCCTCCAGACCGAGCCCGGCTTCGACGCAGATCAGCAGCAGATCGAGGCAATCTGGAAAGCCGTTGGTCAGGGCCTGGGTGAGGCGGCTAGCCCGGTAGCGTACGATCAGATTGGGCACATACAGGCCCAGCACCGCGAGCAGGCTGCCGATAATATAGAGCTGCATGAACGAGATGACCCCGCCCGAGGCAAGTACGGAGAGGACATAGGCCGACGGCAGGACGATCACCAAAACCAGCCGCAGCAGCGTGTAGATCCGCGGAGCAAGTGGCGATTCAAACCCGGCCAGGCGCAGCTGCTCGCGCAGGACATCGCCCTTGGTATCGGTCAGGCTGACGCCGCTGGCCTCAATCTTATCAACCAGCTTGGTCCAGGCCCCGCCGCTGGTTTGCCGCAGCGTGCTCGGCCCGGCGGCAGACGCTCCGCCCTTGGACGCAATGACCCGCAGTTCCCCGCGCAGGGTTATCCGCCGCCCGACCAGAGTCAGGATCGCCATGGCCACCGCAACCACCGCTGCGAAGACCGCCAGCAGCACCAGAATCCGGACCACGGGAGTGGAGGAGATCAGATCCAGCATCGTCAGACTTTCAGATCAATCAGGCGGCGGATCCAGAAGACCCCCAGCAGGTAGAGCATCAGCAATCCGGTGAAACCCTGAACAAAGATCGGATCGCTCGCGACCGCGAAGTAGAACGTTGAATTGAGCACGAACAACGAGACGATCGTGAAGACCGGCAGGACCGTCAGCATCCACCCGGTCATCCGTCCTTCGGAACTCAGCGCGCGGACTTTCATGTAAAGCGTCGCCCGCTCGCGGATCACCTGCGAGAGGTTGCGCAAGATTTCTGCAAGGTTGCCACCAGTCTCATTCTGGAGTGAGATCGAGACTGCAAACATCCGGATGTCGGGCTGATCCCAGCGGTCGGCCATGGCCATCAGCGAATCGGTCAAAGTCGATCCGTAGGACACTTCATCAGCAACTAGTCCGAACTCACTGCCCAGCGGGTCTTCCATTTCCTGGGTTAGCAGTTCAATCGCCGAGGCAATCGGGTGCCCAGCGAGCAAGGCACGGGTGAACACATCCAGCGCAACCGGGAACTGCTCTTCCATCAGCTTGCGCCGCTGTTCCTTGCGCCGGGCGATCAGCATCAAAGGCAAAACGATGGTCAGCGCGGCAACCACTACAGCCACCAACTGGATGATGCCGGCAGTAATCGTGAACTTGGCCAGCCAGGCCATGACCAGGAACAGGCTCGACAGACCAATAAAGGAAAGCAGACTGATCGCCACAATGGTGCGTGGATCCATCGGAATATCGGCAATTCGGACCATCGCCTGAAAGCGGTGATATAGCCGCTCGAGCAGTCCGGCATCAGGGGGGAGCCGATCGGG
>VFKS01000230.1 GCA_009885425.1 Novosphingobium sp. | reverse complement strand
GTCAGCATTCCGCCCAGCCGCTGACCCGCTTGCACGAACAGCCGCTGGACTGCTTCGAAACTGTCCAGCGCCAACAGCGCGGTGCCCGTGGAGAGCGGCGCTGGGTGCAATTTCAGCACCGCGCGAGTGACGATGCCCAGCGTCCCCTCGCTGCCGATAAACAGCTGCTTCAGATCATAGCCCGCGTTGTTTTTAAGTAGCACGTTGAGCGATGAAATCACCGTGCCGTCGGCCAGCACAGCTTCAAGCCCCAGCACGTTGTCACGCATCATGCCAAAGCGGACCACCGAATTGCCCCCGGCGTTGGTCGCGATCCCGCCGCCAATCGTGGCCGAGCCGCGCGCGCCCCAATCGACCGCGAATTTCAGGCCTCGTTCTGCCGCCGCTTCCTGCGCGGCTTGCACCGGGCAGCCTGCGCCGACAATCATCGTGCGGCCCACCGGATCGATCGCCTCAATCCCGCGCATCCGTTCCAGCGAGATCTGGATGTCATCTGGCTGGCAGACATTGCCATGAACCAACCCGGTATTGCCGCCGGCGGGCACCACCACCTGTCCAGCGGCGTGGCACAGCTTCATCACCGCTGAGAGTTCCTGCGTGCTGGCTGGGCGGACAATCGCCTTGGCCTGACACGTCGTCAGCCCCATGAAATCGGCCGCGCGGGCGGATACGTCAGCCCCGGTCAGCAGCCCCTGCGGGCCAACGATTGCAGCGATCTGGTCCAGCAGGTCGGTCATCCATCCCTCTCCAAACACATCGCCCCGACCGTATCAGCTACGGCCGGGGCGAAAAGCGCAAAATCGGCTGACGTGTTGCAGAATCAGCCGTCAATCCGCTCGATGATGATAGCCGGGGCCATGCCGCCGGCCGCGCACATCGTGATCAGGCCATAACGGCCGCCCGTGCGTTCCAGTTCATCCAGCGCCGTGCCGATCAGGATCGATCCGGTCGCGCCGATCGGGT
Organism: Novosphingobium sp.; assembly: GCA_009885425.1. GTDB lineage: Bacteria > Pseudomonadota > Alphaproteobacteria > Sphingomonadales > Sphingomonadaceae > Novosphingobium. Next base: position 7,624 of record VFKS01000230.1, on the reverse strand, counting down.
GGCCCAGCGCGCAGGCCCCGCCGTTGATATTGACCTTGGCCCGGTCAAGATCGAGATCGCGGATGAACTTTTCGGCAACCACCGCAAAAGCCTCGTTGATTTCCCAGACATCGATATCGTCCTTGCTCAGCCCGGCCTTGGCCAGCACCTTCTTGGCCGCCGGAACCGGGGCGTTGAGCATCAGCGTGGGGTCATCGCCCTGGTTGCAATAGGCCACGATCTTGGCCCGCGGTTTCAGCCCGTGCTGGTCGGCATAGGCCTTGCTGGTGATCAGCAGTGCGGCCGCGCCATCGACCACGCCCGAGCTATTGCCGGCGTGGTGGAAGTGCTGGATTTCCAGATCAGGATAGCGGCGGTTGATCTGCTTGCGGAAGGTTGTGCCGCCAAGATCGAAATCGGCGATCCCGGCGAAGCTGGGCTTGAGCGCGGCCAGACCCTCGGCAGTGGTTTCGGGACGGGGAAATTCCTCACGGTCGAGTGCGACCGAGCCGTCCTCGTTCAGCACCGGGACGATCGACTTGGCAAAGCGGCCTTCCTTGATCGCAACATCGGCGCGCTGCTGGCTGACCAGCGCCAGCGTGTCCAGCGCTTCGCGGCTGATCCCTTCCAGCGTCGCAATCGCATCGCCGCAAACGCCCTGGTGGCTTTGCGGATGCATGGCGTCGAGCGCCGCATTGCCCGAACCCATGCCCATCGGCTTCAGCCCGGCGTTGGCTTCTTCGGCGCCCATCGCCGCCGTATAGCTCATCATTTCGGTGCCACCGGCGATTACGCAGTCTTCCATCCCGCTCATCACCGATGCGGTCGCAAAGTTGACCGAGCTAATCCCGCCGCCGCAGAACCGGTCAAGCGTGGTGCCGCTGGCCTTGGTGTCATAACCCGCCGCCAGCGCGGCCATCCGGCCCATATCGCCGCCCTGTTTGCCCTTCTGGGTAGAAGTCGACCAGATGATGTCATCGACCGTTGCGGTGTCGAGGTTGTTGCGGTCCTTGATCGCTTTCAGAACAGTCGCGGCCAGATGCTGCGGGTGAAGGTGCGAAAGCGCGCCTTTGCCGGGTTTGCCCACCCCGCGCGGGGTGCGGACGGCGTCGATGATATAGGCTTCGGCCATGGGAATTCTCCTTAATAGCGGGTCAGGCCAGCATGCCGCTGAGGCGCTGGCGGATGATAGTTTCGGCGTCAGCCACGATCCGGCTGACGAGTTCCTGGCAGGTTGGCACGTCGTGGATCAGGCCCTGAACCATGCCGGCCGACCAGATGCCGTGTTCGGTATCGCCGGTCTGCAAGCCTTCGCGGCCGCGCACGCCTTTGACCAGATCGGCGACTTCAGCAAATTCCTTGCCTTCGGCCTCGGCGGCGACAACCGCCTGGGCGATGCCGTTCTTGGCGACGCGGGCAGTGTTGCGGAAGGTGCGGAAGATCAGCGCGGTATCGCGTTCATCATGATCGACCATTGATTGCTTGAAGTTCTGATGGATCGGTGCCTCAACCGTGGCGCAGAACCGCGTGCCCATGTTGATACCATCAGCGCCGAGCGAAAGCGCGGCGGCGAGCCCCCGGCCATCGCCAAACCCGCCCGAAGCAAGCAGCGGGATCTTGACCTTGTCGGCCGCCGCCGGGATCAGGATCAGCCCGGGGATATCGTCTTCGCCCGGGTGCCCGGCGCATTCGAACCCGTCAATTGAGATCACATCGACCCCGGCGCGTTCGGCCGAGAGCGCGTGGCGCACCGCAGTGCATTTGTGCAGGACCTTGATCCCGTGGGGCTTCATCATTTCCCACAATTCGCGCACCGCCGGGGTTCCGGCAGTTTCGACGATCTTGATCCCGGCGTCGATGATCGCCTGGGTATAGGCCTTGTAATCAGGCGCGTTGATCGTCGGAAAAACGGTCATGTTCACCCCGAACGGCTTGCTGGTCATGCCCTTGCAGCGCTCGATTTCAGCCGCGAGGGCCGCGGCGCTGGGCTGAGTCAGGCCGGTGATGATCCCCAGCCCCCCGGCGTTGGAGACTGCGCTGGCCATCTCGGCCGTGCCAACCCATTGCATTCCGCCTTGGACAACCGGATGCTCGATCTCGAGCAATTCAGTAATGCGGGTCTTGATCGCCACGGCGCGGCTCCTCTCAGCTGTCGTTCCGACATCCATTTAACCGAACAGTTAAATTTGGCAATCGCTGATCGGCAACAGAGCCTAGCCCGGCAACAAATCCCCCAGATCGGCAACGCACAGCCCGTGCGCCGCGATCAGTTCAGCCAGATCCTCGATCCGGGCCATTTCGCCATCTTCGCGCATGATCGAACAGATCACGGCGGCGTCCCCGGCCCCGGCGCGGCGGCACAGTTCAATCGCCGCCTCCAATGCCGCAGGCCGCTCTGCCACGCCGCCAGCAGCGGCGATCAGCGGGAAGACGTGGCCAGGAGAGACCAGGTCATCGCCACTCGAAGCCGGATCAATCGCCACGGCAACCGTCCGCGCCCGGTCGGCGGCGGAAATACCGGTTGAAACCCCGGTTGTCGCCTCGATCGAGCGGCCGTGCGGGCGGCCTGACTGGCGGTCGCTGCCGGGATTGATCAGGCTGATTCCAAGCCGCATCGCATGGGCCGGGGTTAGCGCGAGGCAGATCAGCCCGCGGCCATGGGTGGCCATGAAGTTGACCGTATCAGCATCGGCATGACGCGCCGCCACGGCGAAATCAATGTCCCCGCCGCGCAGCCGGTCGCCGGTGAGAACGATGACCTTGCCGGCGGCCAAGGCAGCGAGTGCTTGATCCAGCCGTCCGCTCATTGTCCCTCCGCCGTTCCCGCAAAAGATTGCGCTCCGCGCAGCACCTGCGCACCGACCATTTCAAGCTGCAACCGCGCGCGGTCATCAAGGCACTCACCATCGGGGCTGAACAGCCCGTGATAGGTGCGGATCGTCGCCCCCATCGGGGTCGGCCAGCCGCGCAGCGCGTGGACAATCGCGCGCATTGTGATGAGCGTGCTCATTGTCGCCTGATCGCCGTAAGCGGTGGCAATCAAGCCAACCGCGCGGCCATCAAGATAGGGCCGCGTATCCTTTGACAGGTCTTCAAGGAAATCGAGCGCGTTCTTGACCAGCCCCGAAATCGTGCCGTGATAGCCGGGCGCCGCGATCAGCAGGCCATCGGCGGCGCGCACCGCTTCGACCAGTTCGCTGCCATCACCCTTTTGGTGTTCGGCGCTGCCATAGTGCGGCAGCTTGGCGAGGTAGGCCCCGCCAAACACCTGCACCTCTGCCCCGCCCGCACCAGCCGCCGCAGCCGCCAGCCGCAGCGCCTGTTCGGTGGTCGAACCGGGATTGACGGTGCCGCCGATGGCGACGATCCGGGTAGTCACAAGATATTCCTCTCAGAGTGTCAGCGGACCGTGCTGGATGTGCGGCAGGACATAGCGCGCGAACATGTCGCACTCGTTCACATGCGGATAGCCCGACAGGATGAAAGCCTCAATCCCTTCGGCTTGATAGGCTCGCAGCTTGGCCAGGACTTGATCGGGGGTGCCGACTATCGCCGCACCGCAGCCCGATCGGGCCCGGCCGATCCCGGTCCACAGGTTGTCCTCGACAAACCCGTCACCGCCCGCTGCGCCGCGCAATTCGGCCTGACGCTGGACGCCATAGTTCTTGGCATCCAGCGACTTCTCACGGATCGCTTTGCCGGCTTCCTCGTCCAGCTTGGATAGCAGACGGTCGGCATAGGCGCGCGCTTCGTCCTCAGTCTCGCGAACGATCACATGGGCGCGGTAGCCGTATTTGAGCGTGCGGCCGAACTTCGCAGCGCGTTCCTTCATATCGGTCACCGTCTCGCGGACCTTGTCCATCGTATCGGGCCACATCAGGTATACGTCGGCAGCTTCGGCGGCGCATTCGCGCGCAACTGGGCTGAGCCCGCCGAAGTAGAGCGGCGGGCACTTGCCCGACACCGTGGTCATCCGCGGCGGATCGAGCTCCAACTGATAGAACTCGCCCTTGTGAGACAGGTGCTCGCCGTTCAGCATGGTCTTGAGGATCTTCATCGCCTCAACCGTGCGGGCATAGCGCGGGCCACCTTCCATAGTTTCCCCCGGAATGTCCGACGAGATGATATTGACGGTCAACCGCCCTCCCAAAATCCGGTCGAGCGTGGCGATCCGGCGGGCTAGTTGCGGCGGCCAGTCCTCACCAATCCGCACCGCCATCAGCAGGCGGATACGCTGAACCTGCGTCGCCACAGCCGCGGCGAACACGGTGGTATCAAGGCCGAGGGCATAGCCCGAGGGCAACAAGACGTTGTCGAACCCGCCTTCTTCGGCGCGCATCACGATATTGCGGCAATGTTCCCAGCTCGACGCCAGATAGGGATCGGGCACGCCGAGGAATTCATAATCGTCATCGCACAGGGCTGAGAACCACGAGATTTCGCACTGGGGCTGGGTTGTCGGCTGGGTCATGGCAGTCGTTCTCCTCGTGCGGCGACCAGCACCGCGTACCAATCGGTGCGGTCCCACTGGACGCTGAGCGCCGATGCACCCTCGGCAATCCGTTCGGCCTGCTGCGATCCGATGATCGGAATGATCCCGGCAGGATGGGCCAGCAACCACGAATAGGCCGCGACACTGCGCGAAATGCCCTTGGCAGCGGCGACCCGGTCGAGCTCGGCGATTACCGCCTTGTCGCGCGCGCTATCACCGCCAGCAATCCGCCCGCCGCCCAAAGGCGACCAAGCCAAGGGGGTCAGCCCCAACTGCATCGCCTGATCGAGCTCACCATTCTCAAAGCAATCGATCCGCAGCGCGCTGATTTCGGGCTGGGTGGAAACCAGTTTGTGGCCGAGAAAATGGTTGAGCGCCGCGATCTGGGCCTGCGTGAAGTTCGACACGCCAATCGTGCGGATCTTGCCCGCCGCTACCGCATCGTCGAGCACCCGCGCCACTTCCTGCGGATGGGCGAGAATGTCGGGCCGGTGAATTTGCCAAAGATCGACACTGTCGGTCTTCAGCCGGGCCAGCGAGGCATCAATCGCACTGCGCAGGTATTCGGGCGATTGGTCATAGGGCAACGGCGGCATGATTCCGCCCTTGGTGGCGAGCACCATCTGCCCGCGCAGCGCCGGTTCCGCGCTGAGCACTTCGCCCAGCAGCGCTTCGGCATCACCAAACCCGCTTGTCCCGTTAAAGCCATAGATATCAGCCGTATCGAGGAAGTTGACCCCGGCATCGAGCGCAGCATGGACCAAGGCCGCCGCCTCTGCGGCAGAGCGTCCGCCTTCGGCCAGCCGCCACATCCCCCAGGCGATCGACGATACAGTAATCCCGCTGGAACCAAGGCTGCGGGTGGCGGGCGGTAGGGGTAATGCGCTCATGTTGGTTTCCTGAATGGCGGCGCGACCGATGCGCGCTCGACGAGTCTATGGGGCAAGCGGCGATGGTTGATATCACCCCCGGCGATGAGGATTTCGGTAGCGGTGCGGGCAAGTTCCGCCATCGGCTGATGGATCGTGGTCAGCGGCGGCCAGACCGTGCGGGCCAGCGTGGTATCGTCGAACCCGGCGACCGAAAGCTGATCCGGCAGGCTGATCCCGCGATCATGCGCCACGGCCAGAACCCCGGCGGCCATATCGTCGTTCGAGGCGAATATCGCGGTTGGCCGGTCGGGCATGGCCAGGAACAATTCAGCCGCGCGCACCCCGCTTTCAAAATCGAATGCACCATCGCAGACCAGCTCAGCGGCATAGCTGATCCCAGCCCGGCTCAGCGCGCGTCGGTATCCGTTCAAGCGGTCGTCAGAGGCCATGTGATTGGGATGGCCCTTGATGAACCCGATCCGGCGGTGGCCGTGGTTGATCAGGTGGGTGGTCATGTCATCCGCCGCCTGGGCATCGTCCATGAACACCGAACTGGTCAGCGCGTGGTTGGTGCCGGGCGAGATTCGCACGAACGGAATGTCCATCGATTCCAGCGCGCGCAGCACCGGATCACAATCGGTCACAGGCGAAGACAGAATGATCCCGTCGACATGGGTTTCGGTGACCAGCCCGCGGACCTGCTCGCCGACCTGCGGATCGGCCACATCGACTGGCTGGGCCAGCAAGCGGATGCCGTGGGCCTTGCAGTATTCCCAGCAGCCGGTCTGGATCTGGAACATGTAGAACGGGCTATGATTGTCATAGATCAGCGCGATCTGGTTGCTCTTTGCGCCCGACAGGATCCGCGCTGCCACGCTTGGCCGAAAATCAAGCGCCAGCATCGCCTCGTCAACCCGGGCCTTGGTTTCGGCGCTGACATAGGGATGGCCGTTGAGCACCCGGCTGACCGTCTTGACCGCCACTCCGGCCAGGGCCGCCACGTCGCGGATGTTCGACCGCTCGCTCATTGTCCCAGCACTCCGTTTAGCCCGCCGAACAGTGCGGCAAAAGCGCTGTCCGGGCGATAGAAGACCGGCGGCTGGCCAATCGGGGCAGCAATTTCGTAGGTGCCGGGGGCATAGTCCTGCCCGGTCCAGCAATGCCGCCAAGGGCCCTCACCGGGAAGGATCACCGAACGGGCAAGCGCGCCTTCCTCGATCACTGGCGCGACCAGCAGATCGGCACCGTAGAGGAACTGGTCCTGCACCGCGTAGAGCGACGGATCGTCCGGGTAGTGCAGGAACAGCGGGCGCTGCGCCGGCAATCCGGCGCTGACCGCTTCATCGCACAAGTGCCGCACATAGGGTGCAAGATTCGCATGAACCCGGCTCCACCGGGCGAAGCAGGCCAGCAGCTCCGGCGTGCTGTCATACTGCAGATTGTCGTCCGGGCGGTTGCCTTCGTGGCTGCGCATTACCGGGGCAAAGGCAGCCAGCTCGCACCAGCGCTCCATCAGTTCCGCAGTCCGGACATTGCCGAGCAGTGAAGTGTAACCGCCGCAATCGGAATGGCTGTAGGCATTGCCGACAAGGCCTGCCGAAAGCGCCCCGGTGATGACGGTGCCGATCCCGTCATGGCGGGTGAAATCAACCGACTGGTCGCCGGCCCACAGCAGCGGGCAATGCGCCTGAACGCCGCTGAACCCGGCGCGCATAAAGAACACCGCCTCACCGGTTTGGCCCCGGCTGGCCAGCGCCATCGCGTTGACTTCAGCCCACAGCACCGGCCAGCGGTTGTGCGCTTCCATCGGGTCGGAGCCATCAGCGAGCCGGACATCGGTTGGCAGGTACTCACCGAAATCGGCCATCCACCCAGCGATCCCGATGTCGAGCATTTCGCGGCCCAGCACTTTTTCGGCAAACCACTCGCGGGTCTCAGTGCGGGTGAAATCGATCACCCCGCAATCGAACTCGCCGAAATCGACCAGATAGACCTCGTCGCTATCCTGACGGAGGCAGAAGTGCCCCTGCTCGCGCGCTTCTTCGTAGAGGATTCCATCGTTGCACAAATAGGGGTTGGCATAGGCCAGAAAGCGGATCCCGCGCGCCGCCAGACGCGCGATCCGTTTGGGCAGATCGGGAAAGCGCTGGTTGTCGCGGCGCCAGTCCCAGAACAGCCGGCGGCCAAAGCTGGTCTCGCGGATCCCGGCCCAATCCTCGCACCACAGGCCCGATACCGCTGTTCCAGCTTCGATGAACTGTTCAAGCCGGTCAAAGCTGCG